>NZ_JBFRKH010000045.1:0-112947 GCF_041469265.1 Shewanella sp. 10N.286.51.B2 | reverse complement strand
TATCACCATCTTTGATGAGGCATAGGGGATACTGGTGACGCGCAATTGGTCTTCGTGTAAGGTAGCATTCATCGAGGCATGAACCCCATTTCTGACAAGGTTTCTGACAATTCACCAAAGCGCTCAAGCTTACCTTTAAGCTCTTTCACTTTGGTTTTCAATTCAATGTTTTCAGCCTCCAATGCTGATAAACGTTTTGAATCAAGCGCCTTGCGATTCGCCGTATTGTCGTATTGTTTAGGCTTGTCAGTTTCTTTTTTTGCAGCTTCTGTCAGAGGTGGTAAGACACCTCTTTCGCGCAAGCAATCTTCAAGTCGCTTTAAGTTCTTTACTACTGCAGGATTTTGACTTAGAGTCGATTTACCAAAACCGACCGCTTTAGCAATTTCCACGCGGTTTAGCTGACCTCTACGTACTATTTCCTTAAAGTCATCATCATCTTGCGTTGCCTCCCACTCCAAAAACGCATCGAGGTTTTGCTGTGCTTTTTGCTGACCATTAGCCATTTATTAAGCTCCCTGTGTCAGTACATTGCTGAGTAAATTGATAAATTTAGCATTGGGGCTCCTAAATCAGCATTCACGTTCGTTTACGTTTATTGTCATCAGCTCTTGTTAACTTGGTTAAAGGCTGGTTCAGTTTCGACATATCGATATTGGAAGGTGCAGGCTTGCGCTCTAGTTCTATTCTTAGCTCTTCAATATTTACTCCCTCTGGCAGCTCTTTATTTAATTCATCCATATTGTTGCTCATGTAATAAAGATTGTATTGCCACCTTACAAATTGCTCCGTCAATGCAGTCTTTTCTGCCTCAAGAAGTCGAACTTTAACTTCTAATTTTTCAATACGGGAATACGCATCTTGCAATTGCATATCATCTTTTTTACTGGAAGAGAAAGGTTGCTCTTTAAGCCAAGCTTTCTTCTCTTCAAATGCAATTTTTACATCTTCATACGCCAATAGAGTATGTCTGGAAACAATACTATCCAATCCGAGCTCTTTGGTTACTCGCTCACACAGTAATGACCAAGAAAGCTTGCCTTGCCAACCTGAAATTATATCAAGAATCTTCTTTTTACTGCTGCTTGTTATGACTATTTTTGGCATTATCCAAAACCCAATAATTTGTTTATGTTTGCGGTTAATTGAGGCTTAATATGCGCTTTAGTGTTGCTATGTCCCTCTAAGTCTGTGACCATTTTTTTATCTTCAAGCGCTCGTCTCGTTGGCGATGGGTCATGCTCTACAGGAATTTGAATAACGGTTCCCTCTGGAAGGCTTTCATCTTTCATCATCGCGATTAGGGTGCGTATATGCCCCAATTTCCATCCGTGATGCGTAACCCATCTATCTGCACCAAACACATCTTTACCATTAGCTTGTATTGCTTTATCTAATTGTTCTGATATTAGTTTTTCCAGTTGCTCTAGCTCTTCCAGAGTATCAGGGATTCCCGTTAGGCAAACATGATCTTTGCAAGTCACGCACTCACCAGATTTTGTGCATGGTGTTTGCGCAAAATTATGCGTACAGAACCCAATCCCCGTAAAATCAGCAATACCTTCCCTGTCAATGCCAACCGATTTCAATGTGACCGGTAAGTTATACTTTTTCAAGGTAACAGCTGAAGGCGTATCATCGTAACTAGCCACCATCAGCTCAGTGCTTAGTCTACTTTTTTGTTCTAGTGTTCGAAGGTCATAAGCGGAATTCTGGCGGTAATCTGCTCGACCAGACCATTGAGCAATTTTCCAATCATCAACACCACCAATTTTGGCGTGAGTATTGAGCCACACTCGAAATTGGTGAGTGGTTAACGCTATTGGAATACCATCTTTCTGAGTCATATCAAATCGCTCCCAAAGGGTGCTCATTGATTTAGGTTTTTTGCTAAGTTGTTCATTAAATGCGTTAATCGATGGCATAGTCCAACTAAACTGTTTTGCTGCGCTTTTCGGCTTTAATTCAAGGTCTCGATACAGCAATAGGTTTTCCCAAACAGGTCTCTTTGAGTCTGGGTTTTTGGGCCAACTTTTCTTTTTATATTTTTGATGAACGACCTCATTCAAACGCGAATAAGTCACTGTGCTTTCTTCTAATAATTCATTTAGCCAATTAGCTAATACCTTGGAGTTTTGAAAACTCACACCATTCCAGTTTAAAAAGCTCACAATATTCATTGCATGAGCAATTTGCGAATCCGACAAAGGCAGATTGTCTTTGTGATATGGTGGCGTAATACACCCTTCGTGTTTATAGAACTCATTAGGGTGTTCATATGCCCATTTAGCGCATTCTCGGGCTGGTTTGCCGATTTCAATCAGCCGATTAAATGCTTCTGTAACGACATTTAGCATCAAGGGGGGGACAGGTTTTCGATGATCTGGATAACCTTTTGACCCATGCCAGACTATGTACCAACCGTCATCATCACCTTGTTGTAAAGAGTGTATCGTTAAGCCATCAAGTTCATTGATACGACCAGGTGCAAAGCAAAGTAAAACGAGGGCACTGGTATAATATTTATCTTGAACATTTTCTGCTCTTGCAAAGCAATCAGCTAAACAAAGCATTTCGTGCATAGTGGGGCATCGTTCTTCACGAAATTTGTCAGCTTCTTTACCTAGTTGCTCAACTTTATCAGCTTGCCTGGGAAATGGGTTTTTAAACGTTGGTAACGTAAGTACTATACGCTCATTAAGTAGCCATTTTACAAGATAGGTTAACTTACCTCCGATTTGATAACGGCGTGTAAGGTTATTTTCAGATTGCTTTATTATCGCGACAATATCTTTTAATGTTTGCCCGGTAACGTCTAGAATGCATGGTGCTTTGTCGTCTCCTTGAGCAACCAACGCTAGATATAGATTACGAAACATTGATATCCATAAATGGGCAGACGTAATCTCCTTAAGGGTCATTTGCTGGCGCATAAAGGCTTTCACAAACTCTAAATATGGGCCTTTAAAAGTATCTATAGGAGAATAATTATTCCCTTCTATTTGCCTGAATCCGAAAACTAAAGTCTGTCCCTTATTTGGTTTCCAACTAGGCGCGTCCCAGCCTTGTTCTTTGTATAGAGTGAGCTCGGTTTGAGCAAACAAAATGAACTCAGTCAAGTTTCGTTGGGTATCTTTGTCATGCTTTGCTTGCCAAAATTTGATGACATTATTATCTGATTTATCCATCTAACAAACCCACATCTCTTTTCGCTTTCTCACAAAGTATGATAACTTCCTGCATGGCTAGCACGACTCTATCGGTTGATTGCAATACAAAGGAGCTGGCCCCTTTATCGCGTAATCGCTTTCGTTCTTCGAGTAGGTCATTTAAAAATACTTGGTGCCTACCATGAACCCAGGGTTGGAATTTTGCACATGTATAACAAGCCCTTCCACCAGTTGAACAAAAACCATATTTTCCACAATTTCCTAGGCTATCACCATGACTGTTGTGGATTCGAGACAGTGGATCATTCACTCTAATAGCATCAGCTTCACTTGATATTAGGGTGCCAGCAAATGCTTGAGCAAGAGGGGCTAGGACAGCAGCTAGCGCCTCATTGATTTCTTCACCAAGCTCTTTAACGTTCTCCGTATATACCTTGACGTTTTGTATATCGCTGTGACCTAAAATCTTCGCGATAACAAATGGCGATAAACCACGTCTAGCGGCATTTGTACCCAGCGTATAACGAAACCGTCTTGCGGTTAAATGAATGAATTCTCCCTTCAAACGTTCTGATCTTGCATCACATATCTTAGTTAAATTACGAAGAACTGTATCGGCATAGCCTCTAGAAAAGTGTATTGCGTCTGGGGTATTTAATCTCAAGTTATCCAGTTCACCTTTACTACTCAAACCTCTTATTTTTTTAAGAGCACCAAAAACAGGCATCACAGCTTTTTGCTTCTCCGTTAAGATCCCCACCTGTTCTTCAATGAGTTTTGCTGTTACTTGTGCCTGATTACTGATTAATAAAGCCAAATCTTCATCGATTTCCACTTCCTTGAAGTAATCTCTAAAGTTTTTAACACCTCGTTTTTTTGCATGTGGTAATTGCAGCGTATATTCGGTATGCCCATCCCGACTTTTCATCCTAAGATCGCCAGCTTGGAGCTGACAAAACTGTGTAGGACGAGCCCCCAGGTAGATGTTTAACATCAGCCATGTGTAATCACGAAGAGATAACTTATCAGCCATAAACGCATTGACCCCCCATCGAAGCACAGCTTCCTGCTCTTGCATGGAATATGCGCCAGTGTGAGGACAGCCTTTTGCAACAGGTACTCCTTTATTCATCCCTTTTAAAGTAATTTGCTCAAGCCAAGACTCAATTTCAGGGCTGATACCCTCTATTTTTTTATCAATCCAGTTCAATAAAAAAGCTCTGATCGAACCTAGCTTATGTTCTGAGCTACTATCTAATGTCGACAGATAATTTTGTAACGTAGAAAGAGAAAGCTCATTGGCTTCTTGTGTTCGTAATATAGACAAAATTATCTCGAATATGATGCTACAGTGACTTGCAGATAATTCTTCTGCATGATCAGCCATTTGCTTTTTATAACCATTTACAAAGGTTTCATTTACACTTTTAGGTAATCGTCCCCAATTCAACTTGATAGAGTTATCTAGGCGCCAAGTAACATCTGAGTCGAAAAACTCATAACCCATCTTACTTCGACGGTGTTGAATGTCTTGAAATACGGAAATACTAACTGCTTCTACCATTTTTTATTTCCTTTGTTGCTGCACTAATATCCAACATCATGCTCTTATGTATATCTCTAGCTTTACGTTCTGCAAACCTATTTAAATAGGGTCTTGCGCTGTCAGGACTGCTATGCCCATTTAACATCATCCTCATATTAATTTCATCGCCGTCTTTGATCAGCTTTGACTTGAGCACTTTTATCTCTTCATACAAACCTTGCTTCTCGGCAACGAGAATCTGTTCGCTAATACCTTCATTATGGATATCAATTTGGGCTGACAACCTTTCGTTGAAGTAGATGCGAAATCCTCGACGTTGAATGTTGGCAAACATCTTATCTACAGCTTTAAGCTTAGGAATAACCGCTTCAGAAAAAGCTTTGTCTGTCATCGCGGACCCTTTCATTCCACCTTTGTGATGAACAAAAATATATGGGTGTGATTTTGAACGGTTAAATGTTGGCCTAATCGCTCTGATGTAATATTCGAGATCTGTATATAGAGCGGGAGGGATGTTTATTTCACGCTCCTGTGTTTTCAATGTAGGCTGAACTTTACGAGGATCATTGATGTCATCATGGCGCCTAATAAATTGTAATGTAGGCTGGTCTGTATCGTGCCCAATATCATCTAATGTGAGAGACAACACTTCTGATGGTCTGCACCCTGTCCAGTACAAAATTTGGATGAGTAAATAGTTTCTCAATTTTATCTCGAAATTTGAGAAGGGGTTTTGCGGATGATTTGGATGCGCGACTTCCAAGAAAGCTTTAAAGTCATCTGCTTCAGCGTGTGTTGCTTTAGATAAGTTGCTTAATCCTTTCGGGTAATGGGCCTTAAACTGCGCGGACATCGCCTCGATTTCTCTTCTTACTTCAGCCGCATTCGGTTTGAATTTACACAACTCCCAAGCACAGAACCCCAAGAATTTATTGATACCGATCATACGCTGGTACTGATAGTTTTTATCAACAGCATCAAGTGCAGAAGGCGTTTTGGCTAATTTAGTGAAACTCACCACCTTAGTGGATTTTAAGCTTTCAGCTTTTGAAGATAAACCACAGAAGTATTTGATAGATTTTATCGTTTCCCTTGTGGGAAAATTTAGCTGTCGAATCTCAGCTAATAAATCTCGAGAATGTAACTGTTCCCACTTTCTCAGCAGCTTGATGCTATATAATTCTTTCTTGATTGAGGTTTGCTTGTGGTCTTGTCTAAGCTCTGCCGTGACATAAAGAGTTGACCAAAAATCAATACAGCTATCTTCATTCACTAATAGTGAACGACGCTCGCCCTCTGAAAAAATATAATCGACAACCTTCATTACACCCCCTTAACCATACAAAAAATATAGTAGTAATACTAAATCGTGGTGTCAATTCTTTTTATACAAAAAAAAACCCCTTGAGATTTACCTTAAAGACATACAAGTCAGTAAGAGCAATAACTCAAGGGGTTTTAGTTAACAGCTTTATCTACATAATTAGATTTACTGTAAATTAGAACGGGATATCATCATCCCAATCACCGCCTAAATCAGGTGTAGTATTTTGTGGCTGTGGCGTTGGCGCTGGGCGCTGTGCTGGAGCTGGTTGTTGAAAACCACCTTGCTGCTGCGCAGGAGCAGCTTGCTGATATCCACCTTGTGCAGGTTGGTGAGCTGGCGCTTGTTGGAAGCCACCTTGTGCTTGTTGGGCAGGCTGCTGAGCTGGCGCTTGAGGCTTAGGCGTGTAAGCAGGCTTTTGCGCTTGAGCTGGTTGTTGGAAACCACCTTGAGCTTGTTGCTGCTGACCATAACCACCTTGAGCTTGCTGAGGAGCACTTTGTTGCGGCGCGTTACCGTAACCTTGGTTCATGCCACCTTGCTGACCACCACCTTGACCGCGGCTATCAAGCATTTGCATTTCCATCGCATTGATTTCAGTTTTATAGCGATCTTGACCTGTAGTCTGATCTTGCCATTTACTGGTTTGCAATTTGCCTTCTAAATAAACTTTAGAACCTTTCTTTAGGTATTCGCCAGCAACTTCAGCTAAACGACGGTACATGACGATATTGTGCCACTCGGTGCGCTCTTGCTGCTGACCCTGTTGGTCTTTCCAAGTTTCACTTGTAGCTACAGTAAAGTTGGCTACGGCATTACCGTTTGGCATGTAACGAACTTCAGGATCTTTACCTAAATTACCAACCAAAATTACTTTATTTACACCACGACTGGCCATCGAAAATCTCCTGCGATTTTATCTATTATCTAATCTAAATTACAAAACTGAGCGATCAAAACGATCTAATTGACAGAGCCTAACACAGCTCGCGCTTCACTCAAATCGAATTGATCATCAACTTTCAAATAAGCTGCTCTCTCTTCCATGACGACAATGGCTTCTGCTACCCCAGATAGCTGTGATAGCTGGGTTGCCATGTCTTTCGCCTGATTTCTATCTTTAACTTGTGCCTCAAGGGTATAGCTTTTTAGCAGTACGGGTTTTTCCATGCCTATGGTTAATAATAACCAAATAAACATCAGTCCAAGTGCCACATAAAATACCCCTGCAGCGCCAACCAGCTGATAAGCTCCGCCACCTAGCATACCGCCACAAAATGCCCCTAAAAATTGGCTAGTGGAATAAACGCCCATAGCTGAGCCTTTATCGCCCACCGGACAAAATTTAGCAATTAAACTAGGCAATGACGCCTCAAGATAATTAAAACCAGTGAAAAATAACACCACAGCGGCACTTAATACCCAGAGGTTATCAGCATAAGATCCCATAGCTGCCAATGCCAGCATCATGATCATTAGTGATATTTGGAACATGGTTTTAGTGTTGTTACGTTTAACACCAATAATAATTAACGGCACCATTAAGAAAAACGCGCCGATAAAGGCAGGGAAATACAGCATCCAGTGTTTTTCTTTTACTAAACCTGCATCCACTAAATCTAATGGCAAGGCCACAAATACGGCGGTAAGCACTAAATGCAAAATAAAAATCCCTGCATCGAGTCTGAACAGTTGCGGGTCCATTAACATACGCTTTAATTTAGTGGGCGTAGCAACAGTATCGCCTTTGGGCGCTTGTGAGACTGGGTTAGGTACCAACACCTGCACAATGATCATGCCCACTACCGCTAAGATCGCGGTTAAAAAGAATAGCCCTTCTAAACCTGCATATTGGGCCACTATCGGCCCTGCAAGCAATGACAATGCAAACGAGAAACCAATACACATGCCAATAATAGCCATCACTTTAGTGCGTTGCTCATCGCGGGTTAAATCGGCGGCCAGCGCTAACACTGCAGCGGCAATAGCACCCATCCCTTGAATGGCTCGGCCAAGCACAACCCCATAAATATGATCTGACATTGCAGCAACCACGCTACCTATAGCAAACACCACCAGCCCAGCCAAAATAATCGGCTTACGGCCATATTTATCTGACAACATGCCCATGGGAATTTGTAACACTGCTTGGGTCAAGCCATAAGCACCGATAGCGATACCCACCCATAGAGGTGAAAAACCCTCTAAATGTTGGCCGTAAAGCGCGAATACGGGCATGATCATGAATAAGCCCATCATTCGTAAACCAAACACGCTGGCTAACGAAAATGCGACTTTCTTCTCAATGCCTGATAATCCATTGTTGGCCATTCAGTTGCCCTTAAATTGTGTATCTATAGAAAAATGCGAGTTGCGCATATTATCACAGCGTTCTAATTTAGCTCAAAAGGAATAATGAACCAACAGGCAACTGTTTGTCGTATTTGTTAATAAGGTTAAACAAACAGGTTATAATGTGTTTTATATCCCAGTCGTTTTTTTATGGTTTCAGCCGCTATTAGTCTGGCTCCCTGGGTACATTTAGTGTCACCAACACTGTATAAAACACTGTATAAGCTAGTTAATTAACGATACACTAACGGCTATTTACTAAGCTAACTCAAATTTTGCTACTTTGACAAGGTAGCTAAAACAACCTCTAGAGTGATGAATGGATACCATTGAAATTCGCGGTGCACGAACCCACAATCTTAAAAACTTTGATTTAACCATCCCCCGAGACAAACTTATTGTCATCACAGGTTTATCTGGCTCAGGTAAGTCATCGTTAGCCTTTGATACCTTATATGCCGAAGGCCAGCGCCGTTATGTTGAGTCACTATCAGCCTATGCGCGCCAGTTTTTAAGTTTGATGGAAAAGCCTGATGTGGATCATATCGAAGGCTTAAGTCCTGCAATTTCAATTGAGCAAAAATCCACATCCCATAATCCACGCTCAACCGTGGGTACCATCACTGAGATTTATGATTATCTTAGACTGCTGTTTGCCCGTGTTGGTGAGCCGCGCTGCCCAACCCACGGCCAAGCATTAACCGCGCAAACGGTCAGCCAAATGGTAGATAAAGTATTGGAACTGCCTGAAGGCAGTCGCCAAATGCTATTAGCTCCCGTGGTCAAAGCCCGTAAAGGTGAACATGTAAAATTACTCGAAAGTTTGGCTGCTCAAGGTTATGTGCGCGCCAGAATTGACGGTGAGGTTTGTGATTTATCCGATCCGCCAACCCTTGAGCTACATGTTAAACACACCATTGAAGTGGTGGTTGATCGCTTTAAAGTGCGTGATGATTTAAAGCAGCGCTTAGCAGAGTCTTTTGAAACGACGTTAGAGTTATCAGGCGGTATTGCTATTATTGCCGACATGGCCGGAGAAGCAGACGAGTTGATGTTCTCGGCTAACTTTGCCTGTCCATATTGTGGCTACTCCATGGCAGAGCTTGAGCCACGTATTTTCTCATTCAATAATCCCGCTGGCGCTTGTCAAACCTGTGATGGTTTAGGTGTGCAGCAGTACTTTGATGCAGAAAGAGTGATTGCCAATAGCGAGCTGTCATTAGCAGGCGGGGCGATTAGAGGCTGGGATAAACGTAATTTCTATTACTTTCAAATGCTCAGCTCCTTAGCTGAACATTATAAATTTGATGTCGAAACCCCCTTTGAGCAGTTAAGCGCTAAAGTACAAAAAATTATTCTATCTGGCTCAGGTAAGCAAAACATTGCCTTTAAGTACATTAACGATCGTGGTGATGTGGTTATTCGTAATCATCCATTTGAGGGGATCCTCAATAATATGGATCGCCGCTACCGCGAAACTGAAAGTAACTCGGTACGTGAAGAGCTATCAAAGTTTATTAATACCCAATCCTGTAAAAGCTGTGACGGCTCGCGTTTGCGTGAAGAAGCCCGTAACGTATTTATTGGCGAGTTAAACTTACCGCAGCTGACTCAGTGGTCCATCGGTGAAGCCATGAGCTATTTCACTGAGATTAAATTCGAAGGGCAAAAAGCGCAGATCGCTGAAAAAATTCTTAAAGAAGTTGGCGATCGTTTAGGCTTCTTGGTCAATGTCGGCCTTAACTACCTAAGCTTAGACCGCTCAGCAGATACTTTATCAGGGGGTGAAGCCCAGCGTATTCGCTTAGCCAGTCAAATTGGTGCCGGCCTTGTGGGCGTAATGTACGTGCTGGATGAACCTTCAATTGGCTTGCATCAGCGCGATAACGAACGTTTACTGCAAACGCTAATACACCTGCGTGATCTCGGTAATACCGTGATTGTGGTTGAGCATGATGAAGACGCAATTCGCATGGCTGATCATGTGATTGATATTGGCCCCGGCGCAGGCGTTCACGGCGGCGAAATCATTTGCTCTGGGCCTCTGCAGGCCATTCTCGACTGTAAAGAGTCTGTCACTGGCCAATATATTTCTGGCACCAAGCAAATCCACATTAGTGATAAACGCACCCCAATGGATCCGAAAAAAGTCATTGAGCTATGCGGCGCCACTGGTAATAACCTTAAAAATGTCGACTTAACCATTCCTATTGGTTTATTTACCTGTATTACTGGGGTATCAGGTTCGGGTAAATCAACCTTAATTAACGACACCTTTTATAAAATTGCCCACAGAATGCTAAACGGCGCTACCATTGATGAGCCAGCAGCCCATAAAAGCATTACCGGCATGGAGCAATGCGATAAGGTGGTTGATATTGATCAAAGCCCAATCGGGCGAACACCGCGTTCAAATCCTGCTACTTACACCGGCATATTTACCCCTATTCGTGAATTATTTGCTGCAACTCAAGAGTCTCGAAGCCGCGGTTACTTACCGGGTCGCTTCTCTTTTAACGTTAAAGGTGGCCGCTGTGAAGCCTGTCAGGGTGATGGCTTAATCAAGGTTGAGATGCACTTTTTACCAGATGTGTATGTGCCTTGTGATTCCTGTAAAGGTAAACGCTATAACCGCGAAACCTTAGATGTTAAATACAAGGGCAAAAATATTCACGAAGTGCTGCAAATGACCATTGAAGAAGCGCGTGTTTTCTTTGATCCAATCCCTGCGATCGCAAGAAAACTGCAAACCTTAGTGGATGTAGGCTTGGCGTATATTTGTTTAGGTCAAAGTGCGACAACACTGTCCGGTGGTGAAGCTCAACGAGTGAAGTTAGCAAAAGAGTTATCCAAACGTGATACCGGCAAAACCTTATACATTCTTGATGAGCCCACTACAGGCTTGCACTTTGCTGATATTCAGCTGCTACTAGATGTGCTGCATCGCTTAAAAGCCAAAGGCAACACCATAGTGGTCATTGAGCATAATCTTGATGTGATTAAAACGGCAGATTGGCTAGTGGATCTAGGCCCTGAAGGCGGCTCCGGCGGCGGCACTATTTTGGCAAGCGGAACCCCTGAAGAGGTGGCAAAACATAAAACCTCCCATACTGCACGCTTTTTAAAGCCGCTATTGACCAAGAAGGCTGCGGCCCCAAAAGGTGTCGCTAATAAAGGTGTCACCAATAAAAGTAGCGTGAAGAAAACTCCAGCAAAGAAGGCCACTAAAGCCAAATAGCGATTACACTGATAGTAATTGCACAGAATACACCTGCTGCGGTATGCGCACCATTGAGTTAGTTTACTCATCAAGCCAGAGGGATATAAATGGAATTTTACCAAAATACTCTGGCTTATTTATCCTCGGTATTAGCATCATTTCTGCAAAAATATCATGTTCAAAAACCACCCTGTTTCACTGTATCGATTAGATTGACGCCAGTGGCATTGTGTTTTTTGCTAAGCGGCTGCGCTTCGCAAAACTGTGGAAATGACACTTCCAGTCAATGGGCTGATAAAAATCAACTCATCGAAGATATTCGCATATTAACCAGTGATGATTTGGCTGGCCGTAAAACCAATACCATAGGTGCAGAAAAAACCCGCCAATACCTAAGTGCGCGCTTTATTGAACTGGGGTTATCACCTTGGCAAAAAGAATTTATGCTGCCATTTGTTTATCGGCAAAACTTTGCTGATAAACAGGGTATTAACCTCATTGCCACGATTAAATCAAAGCAAGCATCCCAGCGCTGGCGCATTATTACCGCCCACTATGACCATTTAGGCAGTCGTGGCAGTAAAGTCTTTGCTGGGGCTGATGATAATGCTTCAGGCATTGCTGCAATGTTAGCGATTGCAAAGCAATGGCAGCAAGATGGCGATCCGGCGGTTAACTTAATGCTAGTTGCCACCGATGCTGAAGAGCCGGGGTTATTTGGCTCATACGCGCTAGTTCAGCAACTGTTAACACTGCCAGATATGCAGCTAGAAATGTCGCTAAACTTAGACATGATTGGCCACCCTTCTAGACCCAAAGCCATTTATATTGAAGGGGAGCAAAATGTATCTCAATTTAAGCAGATAAAACACCAGCTCCAAGACTATAATAATCTATGTGTGAGACAGAGTCGTTCAAGGCTAAATGATGGCAGTATGCTCAAAATTAATTGGCTGCGAGCATCAGATCATTACCCGTTCCACAAAGCTGGTATTCCTTGGCTCTATTTAGGCGTGCCAACCCATAAGCAATATCACACTGTTGAAGACACCTTAGATACTATCGATATTAACTTTTTAGCAGCAGTCACTGAAACGGCATTCACGCTACTTAAACTGGATAAACAGCGCATCATTGTAAAGCGCTAGAAATTGAGCACTAAGGCGATTACTGCAACTGCATTTGCGAAAAGGCTTGTTTATCCGCTATAAAAAAATGGATTAAATGAATCACGGCCATAAAATAACCGTTTCTGATTTAATTACGTCAAAAGTTACTTAGTTAATCGCTCAGTAAGCGCTACAATAATCAGGCCAATTTTAGTTATTTGTTAAAATTAGATAGTCAACGAGGCCAAAGCTTGCTATAATATTGCCCCTTTGACGCGGGAAATCGACACGGGGTTGATTTTCTGTCTGTGAAACTCTAGTACGAATGCCAATAACTTCGTACGCATCCACAAGGCTACAACTCAATGTCATCCGATGAAAGAACTTTCCGCGAACTTGGTTTATCCGAGAATTTGCTTCGTGCCCTTGACGATCTAGGTTACGAAAAACCAACTCCAATTCAGTCTGCTAGTATCGATCCTTTAATGGAAGGTAAAGATATTTTAGGCCAAGCTCAAACAGGTACAGGTAAAACAGGTGCTTTCGCACTGCCTTTACTAAGTAATGTTGACCAAAAGCTGAATGCTCCTCAAATCCTAGTGCTTGCACCAACACGTGAACTTGCTGTTCAGGTTGCTGAAGCATTTGGTAGCTATGCTAAACACATGAAAGGCTTCCATGTACTACCTATTTATGGTGGTCAAAGCATGCATCAACAATTAAGTGCGCTACGTCGTGGCCCACAAGTTGTTGTTGGTACGCCAGGTCGTGTAATGGACCACATGCGTCGTGGCACTCTTAAACTTGATGCACTACAAGCACTTGTTCTTGATGAAGCTGATGAAATGCTAAAAATGGGCTTCATCGATGATATCGAATGGGTTCTTGAGCACAAACCAAAAGACAGTCAACTTGCCCTTTTCTCTGCGACTATGCCAGAGCAAATCAAGCGCGTTGCGAACAAGCACTTAAACAACCCTGTTCACATTAGTATTGCTGCTAGCCATACTACTGTTGAGTCAATTGATCAGCGTTATGTTCAAGTATCACAACACAACAAACTTGAAGCGTTAGTACGTGTTTTAGAAGTTGAAAATACTGAAGGTATTATCATCTTCGTACGTACCCGTAACAGCTGTGTTGAACTTGCTGAAAAACTTGAAGCGCGTGGCTATGCATCTTCACCATTACACGGTGATATGAACCAACAAGCTCGTGAACGTGCTGTTGACCAACTTAAACGCGGCAAGTTAGACATCCTAATTGCTACTGACGTTGCGGCCCGTGGTCTTGACGTTGAACGTATTGGTCACGTAGTTAACTACGATATCCCATATGATTCAGAAGCTTATGTACACCGTATTGGCCGTACAGGTCGTGCTGGTCGTACTGGTATGGCAATTCTTTTCGTTACCAACCGTGAAATGCGTATGCTTCGCACTATCGAACGTGCAACGAACAGCCGTATCTCGCCAATGAAAGTACCTAGCCCTGAAACTGTTGCTGAGCGTCGTTTATCACGCTTAGGTGAGCAAATCCAAGAAACCGTTAACGGTGACTTAGATTTCATGAAAAATGCAGTGGCTCAGTTATGTCAGCAGCTTGAAATTGACACTGACTTACTCGCAGCAGCATTACTTCAACAAGTACAGGCTGAGCGTCCATTACAACTTCCTGCGATTCAAGAGCGTCAACGTGATTCACGTGACCGTGATGATCGTGGTCCTCGCGACGCTGGTCGTGAGCGTCCTCGTCGTGATTCACGCGGCAGCCGTCCATTGCCAACAAGCTTTGGTAGCGCTGAAGGCCTGAAAGATAAGCCTGATGTTAAAATGTGCCGTTACGTAATCGATGTAGGTCGTGATAACGGTGTTGGTGTAGGTAATATCGTTGGCGCCATCGCTAACGAAGCAAACATTGACAGCCAGTTCATTGGTCAAATTCAATTATTTGATCAAGTTACTTCAATTGACTTGCCAGACGGCATGCCAAAAGATGTACTAGGCCACTTAAGAAAAGTACGTGTTTGCGGTAAAGCATTAAACATTCGTGAAGCGAGTGATGCCTCTTTCCCAGCTGAAGCACCACGTCGTCCACGTAGTGACCGTCCTCGTAGCGACCGCCCTCGTGGTGATCGTCCACGTAGTGACCGCCCTCGTAGCGACCGTCCACGTAAGCCACGTGACAGCGAGTAAATACTTGCAGTCCAACTAACGTTGGTTTAACGCATAAAAATGGAGCCTTGTGGCTCCATTTTTTATGGCTGAAATAAAACTCATCCTACAAGCACTAATAACGCTAAAGTTATTGCGATAAACGCTTTGGTCTTAAACGCTTTCGCCTTCGACATGGGCTTGCCGCTTTTGCTTGTTGCCCACATACAAGGGCCATAGTTGCATGGTAAACACAGCGCCAACAATCAATACAATCCCCAGCAGCGACCACAGATCAATCACATCAACCTTAAACACCTCAGGCCACCAGCCTAAATACACCACTAAAGCGTTAACGCTAAAACTGAGCACTGGCGTCAGCGCGAGCATGGCACTCACTTGCGCCGTGGGCCAGTACTTCATCGCCTGACCAAAACAGCCATAAGCAATTAAGGTATTGATGGCACAAAAACCGACGATCAACCAATGGCTGCTATCCATAAGCCCAAAGTGACTAAACTCGCTAAAAGGCGCCATCACAAGGATCCCTAAGCCATAGATACATAGCAACACATTATTGGGTGATAGCTTAGTGAACAGTGACTTTTGCAGTAGCGCATAACTCGTCCACGACAACACAGAAAACTGTACAATCAGCACTCCCAACAAAATATTACTGCCACTCTCTGTTGGCATATCAAGGCTGGGATGAAAGAACAGCAACACCCCTAATGCCAGAGCTGCAAAACAGCTTAGCTGCACCGCCGTGAGCCGCTCTTTAAAAAACAGTGCGCCACCAAAGGCTAAAAAGAACGGTGCAGTTTGAAAGTTAAGTTGCGCAGTACCTGGTGATAAGTAATCCAGTGAATACACAAAAGAGGTGTAATTGAGCATCAGTAAAATACCTGCAGCAGCAAGCTTTAGCCAATCACCCCCCTGCAGTTGACTAAATTGCTTCAAATTACCAAAGCGCCATAGCAGAATAAAGGTCACCACAAAGGCCACTAAAAACCTAAACCAAGTTAACGTAACCGGATCAATAAACCCTCCGGATAACTTAAGCACTATGGGTAATATCCCCCAAAACACAACGGCAACGCTGACAAACATAAGACCTAAACGGGTATGGCTCACAAGATATTCGCTCTTTAATGGTAAAGCTGCAGAAAATTCATTCTAAAGAGCTATGCCAATAAAGCCAATGGCGAATAGCGAGTTTAATTTGCCTCAGTATTCGCTATACAGGATTAAGAGTTTAGCCGCCTGATAAGCATGGAAATCTGCCTTAATACAGGTAAAATAGCCGCCATAAAAATACCTAACTATCCTTATCAATAAAGGATATCTCCCTACACTCAATTTCTTAAGGAATACTGGCCATGAGTCTTGCTGATTCAGTTCTCGCTATCAATAACGATTTGCCGATCCGAACCGATAAGCCAGTACACAGCGGTAAAGTTCGCAGTGTATATTGGTTAACTGAGGCTGATAGCCGCCGCTTAATTGCCGATAAAGGCTATAACGTGCCAGCTGATACCCCATTAGCGATAATGGTGATCAGCGATCGCATTTCAGCATTTGATTGTATTTTTCATGGTGAAGGTAATTTACAGGGCATTCCAGGTAAAGGGGCGGCACTTAACGCTATCTCTAATCATTGGTTTAAGTTGTTTGCTGAAAATGGTTTAGCCGATAGCCATATTCTTGATATCCCACACCCATTTGTATGGATTGTGCAAAAAGCGCGTCCAATTAAAGTTGAAGCGATTTGTCGTCAATACATTACCGGTTCAATGTGGCGCGCTTATGCCAAAGGCGAACGCGAATTTTGCGGTATCACACTGCCTGAAGGGTTAACCAAAGATCAAAAACTACCAGAGTTATTGATAACCCCTTCAACCAAAGGCATTTTAACCGGTATTCCAGGTGTGCCTGAGCAAGATGATGTCAACATTAGCCGCGCCGATATTGAAGCCAACTACCAAGCCTTTGGCTTTGAAAAACCAGCCGATATCGACTTATATGAAGTATTATTAAAGCAAGGCTTTAAGGTCATCTCAGATGCGCTAGCCACCCACGACCAAATGTTTGTCGATACTAAATTTGAATTTGGCTACGTCAATGACAAAGACGGTAACTCCAAACTGATTTACATGGATGAAGTGGGCACACCAGACTCGTCACGTATTTGGGATGGCGCAGCGTATCGTGATAGCAAGATTGTTGAAAACTCCAAAGAAGGCTTTCGTCAATTTCTGCTCAATCATTTTGACGATGCCGATATTCTGCTTAACAAAGATAGAATGCCTGAGCGTGAAGCCCTCGCCCGTGATAACGACTTACCATTAGATGCGATGATGAATGTCTCTCGCACATACACTGGCGTGGCAGAAAAGGTAACCGGCACTAGCATCTCGCTACCTGACAACCCAAAAGCGGATATTATTAACGTTTTAGCCGAGCAATATGACTTAATCGACTAATCCTAAATCCACACATAAAACGAAAAAGGCGCTTAATGCGCCTTTTTACTATCTACTGATTAACCACAACATTTTGGTTAACGCCATTGTCTAGAAATACTTAATCCAGCCCTGTTTACTTTGATGCTTGTACTGACTAAACCACTTAGTTGGAAAGTACAGCAGCAGCGCCAATATCACCGTCACCGCCCACACCCAGCTTATATCGGTAAAGCCATATAAATCGCCATAGTTAGGCCCAATGACATTAACGGCAAAGCGGTACATAAACAGTAATAAATATAAGTGCACAATATAGAAAAACATTGGCGCTGATCCAAAGGTTGATAACACTTTACCATAGCGCGGGTTCAGCTTTTCAAGCGTCCGTAAACACAATAATGTGCCGCCAAGAGTCACCAGTAAAAAGTCCAATGAAGGTGGATATTTGGTTAAGTTAAATACCGACTTTAATGTCATTACTAGGGTTTCACCTTGCTGCCAATCAAGTGTTTCGCCGTAAATATTAAAACCGCGTAAGACTGCAAAAATCGCAAAGCAGCTTAAGCCAAGCCCAATGAGCAGGTTATGACGTTTGTTATCATCAAAGCTTGCACTGTAAATCGGTGCTATCACATAGCCTAACAAAATCACCCCAATCCAAGGTAGTACCGGATAACTGGCTCTAATGCCGATAAAGTCATTGGTTAAGATATTGCCGCGGTCATGCAATATGGCCCATAACGTATAACCCCACTCCCCTGGCGAGAAGCTAATGGGCGTAAGCATGTTATGACCAAATACGATCACTAAGCCAATAAGCCCAAGCCAAAATCTTGGTAAGCCGATTAATAACGCTAGCGCCAACATACTGATGCCAATTGCCCACATGACTTGCAGCCAAATCATCTCGTAATTGCCCATCCACTGAAACGTAATCACTGTGCACTCTAATGCGATAATAAACAGGCCACGCTTGATTAAAAATGACCTTGCGGAGCGCTGTGGGCCAAATTGCGGATGGCTATATAACCACGCTGATACTCCGGTTAAAAACACAAAAGTAGGCGCACAAAAATGCGCAGCAAATCGGCTTATAAATAATCCGGTACTGGTGCTATCCAGTGTCATCGGATCGGTGACTTGCTCATGAAAGAAAAACCGCTCTCTAACATGATCCAGCAGCATGATAAGCATTACAATGCCGCGCATAATATCGATACTATCAATTCGCTTTTTTAACATTGGAGCGGTTACGGTATTCAACTTTTCGACTCTCTTTAACACTCAAAAAACACAGCCATTAAATGGTGCAATTACTAGCACAACACTATAACAGGCGTTTTTTTTATCACGGTGATTTAAAGTAAATTGCCTGTAAAGCAAGCACAAAGCGCAATAAAATACGCTCAAAAAATTTACAAACCACCACCGATTTTAAATGATAATAATTTCTATTAAATAATACATCGATTAGGCTTTAGGGCGAAAACCTAAAGCAGACAAGAGCAATAAGCCTAAGTAACCTAAGCTACCGCCATCATCTTTGGCTGTCATTATAGCATCTGCATCTTTAGTATCCTGTACTTCGGGATATGCCAGGGCGATGATCACCGGATCGTGATCTGATGATGAATAGCCATTGTCAGACTTAACTAAATCGCCGGTGTATTTGCTACTGTATTCAAACAAGCTCGATTCAACCGCATTGATATGCCAGTCTTCAATCGCCACTACCCGAGCCGCTAAGCTTGTATTACCTAAAGCATGGTCTAAATTACCTAACTCACCACCATAACTGTACGAGTATGTAGCAGGCCCATGTGCTTGGGTGTTTAAGTTGATTAGCCCATAGCCCTTATCAATCACACGTCCTTGTGCATCATGCTCTGCGCCATTTAAGCTGGTGTGTGAGGCGGTTTTTATCACATGTTCAGTTAGGCTGGCATCATAGTCAGTGAGTACTGCTAACGGATCTTCTTTGCCATAGGCATTTAAATCGCCAATCACCAGCACATCACCGTTTAAGCCGGTTACCGACTCACCGATCACTTTAGCAGCAGAAACGCGAAAGGCATTACACTTGCCCTGTAAATCTACAGGCTCTGAATCTTCATTAAAGCTTGACCAATCTTCTAAACAGCCTGAGCCTTTAGATTTAAAATGATTAACCACAATCGTCAGCTTGTTACCATTAATGCTAAAGCTTTGCATTAGGCTGTGGCGCTGATATTTATGGTAGGCGGGATTTGTTTCTGTTACGCCCTCATTGATACGGGTTAGCGCTCCTTCTGCCACGTGTTGCTCAGGGGTCGCGATTATTTGAGCTGCGTCAGCTAAAGCAACAACGGCGGGTCGATATAATATGCCAACTGCGATAGCATCAGTGCCGATGAAACCGTCATTGTCAGTGACTTTAACAAATTGATAAGCCTGCTCAGGTGCCAGCTTGGCATTAAGGGCATCAACTAGATTTTGAATGGCACTTAACTTACCAAAGCCATTATTTTCAACTTCCATTAAGCCAATAATATCGGCATTCATCGCCGCCATCGCATTCACGATTTTTGTGCGCTGCAGCAGCATTTCAGACTCAAGCTTTGCCCCGCGATTGTGGCCTAATGGGTTTTTATCACCGCCAAACTCACTATTAAAGAAGTTCAGTACATTAAAACTTGCTACCCGTAAGTCACCTTGGGCCGCAATGGCTGGCGCTACGGTGCGATCATGATGGCGAATAAAATCACTGGCACTAATGTCATTGGTTGGCATAAAGCGATATTGCTCATAACTATAGCCAATCACACCTTCAATATTGGTCAACTGATCGCCAACCCGAATATAGCCGTTATCGGCATTAAAGCTTGGGAAATACGGCACCTCGCCATGTTCAGCTTTATAGTCTGACTCAACCACCAGCTGGTTGGCGATATTGGCGCGATTCAATGCTATCGCCTCTGCTGATAATGGTGCATAAACCTGCGTGGCTTTCATCAGTGGCGCTTGATGGGATAGCACCATGTTGTTGCGATATGAGTCATAATCTAGGCTAAATGAACGGGTAACTTTCATGTCACTTGCAGTGTCTAATAGCACTTTCATGCCTTCAACACGCTCCAGCGCTTCGGCAAGTGATTGACCATCAGCAATATGTAACGGGGTCGCTGGCAACTCACCAACATAGTTACCTAAGTGAAATTGTTGCTGCTGTGCAATATTGATTTGGGTAAAGCCTGCATATTCTTGTACTTTACCAGTGACGCAAATCTGCATCCCCGGGACAATTTCTGCTGGCGCAGTGTCTCCCCAATGGACAAAAATACCATCAGATGTCAAAGGCGAGCCGTCACCTTGGGGATCTTGAATAAAAAAACCTTTATATAATCTTTCTGCCCGCGCAGTAACCACACCTTTAGTGGTCACTTCATGAATGGATTCATCCGCGCCTGCAGCGATAAATGGACTCATCTCACCAGCGCCTTGGATCTCATAGATAGGAACAGTGGTTTTGCCTTCACATGAAAACTCATTCGCTGTCACGTCTTGTGTCGTTACGGCTTTGGCCTGTGCCTGCATACTCATAACCAATGTGATGGCTAACGATATTGCAGATAACTTGCTTACTCTCATTTAACACTCCAACTTATTATTCTTATGCTTATTAAAGCCATATTACAACGGACTATTTAATCGCTAATTGGTTAAATTACAATCTTAAAATGGCATTGTGCACACAGCTATTTATTCGCATTCATTTCGCTGAGTTTAATATCGAAAAAGGAGCCGAAGCTCCTCTTTAATCAATAGCTCAGCCACCTAAAATGAGTGCGACTTTGCTATTTTTAAACATTAGCAGTTAATATTTTGCTGCCGCATCTTCTTTTGGCAAACTGTTCTCAATAAACTCACGTAAGTCTTGATTTGATTGCTTTAAATCTTCGGCACGTAAATACATCATATGACCGCTGCGGTAGCCTTTAAAGCTAAGGCGTTGTTTCATTTTGCTGCTCGGATCTAATTGCCACATGCTATATTTGGCATCGAAGTAGTTCGTCGCGCCGTCATAGTAACCCGCTTGAAATAACACATTTAAATATGGGTTTTGCGCCATCGCCTGACGTAGGTTTTCACCGGTTTTATTTTCGGTGCGATCCCACGGGTGTACATCACCCAGCATGTAATATTTTACATCGGTTTTGTAATTTAGCTCTTCACGCATGTAAGCATTAATTGCAGGGGTAAAGGAGTGTAACCAAGACATAAGTTCAGCGTTAAAGTCTGGGCTATCACCGACATCTTGTTTATCTATGCCGATATAACGTGAGTCTAAACGGCCAATGGTTTGCCCACGCTCACGCAGTAACTCTTTCCAAAAGTATCGAGTTGACACATCAAGGTTTGATTTCAAAATAACATCAACACTGAGGCCTGAATACAGCGCCACTTTCTCTGCAATTTTTTGTTTATGATCTGGAGCGATAAAGCCGCCCATAGCTAGTGCAGGGATATATTCATTAATGGTAAAGGCTTCAACTTCAGGCAAAAAATCAGCAAGGTCGGCTTGTTGAAGTTCAGCAGTTAAGGCTTTGTGATACCAAGCCGCTGCTGCGAAATACGGTAAGCGGTTAGCTGATTTAACCGGGCCTTTGCGCTCAATACCCATGTCAGTCGGCGAGACTAAAATAACCCCATTCACATACATCCATTGGCGATTTTGTAACTCGAGTGCCAACCCAGCAACTCGGGTGGTGCCATAGCTTTCACCAATCAGATATTTAGGTGAGCGCCAGCGTTCAGTACGACTGACAAAGGTATTGACCCATTCAGCTAAATATTTGATGTCAGCGTTAACCCCAAAGAACATCTCTTGTTGCTCATCTTTGCTTGGCATTTCACCGTCTTTATTAGCTAATACCCTTGAATAGCCGGTATTGACCGGGTTTACATAAACAATGTCGGCAATATCTAAAATCGAGTATGGATTGGTTTTCACCCCATAAGGTTGTAGCGGGTAACCTTCATCATCAACATTAATTGCACGCGGGCCGGTATAACCAATATCCATCCACACAGAAGCTGAGCCTGGGCCACCGTTGAAAGAGATTAACAGCGGTCGTTTGGCGGTATCTTTTACATTATCTCTTTGATAATAGGTATAACTTAATGTCGCAACCGCCTCGCCTTTTTTATTCCATACTGGCTGTGTTCCAACCGTTGCAGTATAGGAGAAGCTATTACCGTTAACTTTGGTTTTATGGCTGGTGACAACACTACTGTCGACAGGAATGTGACGACTATAATCCTGCTTTTTAGGTGTCACTTGCTCTTCAGCAAACGTGATTGTAGATACAGAACATAACAATAGGCTTGCTATGATGGCTGTAATCGTCTGTGTTTTCATACCTTCTCTCTTATTATTGATATTGTCGATTTATCGTAGGTTGTAGTAATTAAAGATTCAATGATACATTTATGTGAATCCATTTAATGTCCATATGATTAAAAGTGCAACACGCATGCATTAAACAACACGACAAATAGTTAAAATATCCCTATTTATTAATTATTTAACTGTTAACATTAATCGTAAGCAAACGTACACTCACATTTAACATAACGGCAAGGCGATGCTGAAACCGACAATAACAAAAATAGAATCCAAATAATGACTTCCCCCATAGCGCAAAAGCGTCAGCAACAGAATCAACAAACACCTCATAAGCTCCCTTTGCAAACATGGCAAGCGCCTGATTGGCCTAACAATGCCAACCTTTGGGTTAAAGCCGTTTTAATCGGCCAAAATATCGAACCGATTGATGATCTTGTTGAAGTAAAGTGCTGGTCATTAGGGCAGGTTTTAAAGCAAGCAACCACCCAAGGTGATGTGTATTTTAAAGCCACGGCGCATTTACCGTTATTTTCAAATGAAGCGAAACTTTGTCAAACGCTGGGTCAATTATTTCCGCAACAGTCGGCCAAAGTGATAGCGATTGATGAAGCAAAGCAATGGATGCTGACAGAGGATTTTGGCGTAGCCTATGAAGATACTGTGCAGCTCACCGCATGGGCTGAGGCTTTTGCTTCGTTTGCACAAATGCAAATACACAGTGCTGATCATATTGACGCAATAGCTCAATCAGGTTGTTTAACTCGCGATATACACAACTTACCGCTACAACTCAAAAGCATATTTGATGATGACAGTATTTTAACAAGGCTGCCAACGTCGATGGCGCTTACCCATCAACAATATCAGGCGATATTAATCTCACTTCAACACTCAATTACAGCCTTGGCGCAATTCAATTTACCCAATACGCTAGTGCATAGTGATTTACACATTGAGAACATCGCTAAGGTAAACGGTCGGCATATTTTCTTTGACTGGAGTGATGGCTGCATTAGTCACCCATTTATTGATGGCACTTACTTATATCGAATGAAAACCACTAATGAACAACAGACTGTAGTTCATCAGTACTTATCACAATGGCGCCATTTACTCTCAATAGAGCAATTACATGACGCATGGAATATCGCTGAAGTCGTTTGCTATGCCCATCAAGCGGTGTCTTATGCACACATGATCAATCAACTACCGCCACAGGGTGTTGAGGATGTACAAACTGCTTTTGAAAATGCCTTTAAGCGATTGTTTAATATGGCGTTAACGGCAACTTGAATGACATAATTAATTGCTGTTAAAGCTCGCAGCGAGACTCAAATTTAAAAAAATGCCGATAATATTTATCGGCATTTTGATTGATTTACTGTTTTTATGACTCTCAATAACTAAAGCTGTACCAAGTTATACCCAAAAGAGCTGCTGCTATCTGGCATTAATACAAAGCTGTAATTACTTTCACCGTCAAAGCTAATAAAATCAGATTGATATAATAAGGTTTTAGTACCGTTATCTGACTCATAAACCACATTAACTTCATAATTATCATGGAGTAATACTAAGCTATCTTGATCGGTAAAATCCAAATCCGTGATGCTATATTCTGCCGACTCAATCGTCTCCGAGCTGCGAACAAAATACACGCTTAAATCATCATAATCCTGCGATAAATTCACGATATCAACGTTGTTTTCAAAGGCTCTTGGGCGCAAATCATGTTCAATGACCATGCCTTTAATTGTGTCATCTTGGTATAGCAATAAGGTACGGACATCATCTTGATTAAAGGTCACTAGTACATTGTCTAACAGTATTTCTGCAGTGGCTGAATCTGTGACACTGACGCCATAATCATTAAAACCGGTTTGTTGGTAATCGCTTACAGTAAAAGGAGCGATATCCAGTAAGTAATGCGACTCAGCTTTACTGATCACATCGACATCTAAACTACGTTGCTCTAGCCCGTTAAAGACCCGAAAATCTGCAGTAGCATCGATGTTAGTGTAAGACGTTGGCGTTGTGGTTGAATCGACACTGTCGATCACCACTTTTAAATCACCTGAACCAAAACTGTTTCTAATCATAAATTTATAAACAGTTTCTGTGGTTAAGCTCATACTGCTTGTGGTGTAGACCACATTATCTGTACCCTTGTCGGTGAGATAAACAATATAGTCATCAGTGTCGAGCATCAATTCTGAGGTGACCCCACGGTAATCGACACTACCAATCATAGTGGCATCGGCGTATGAGTCAGTGTCGAGGGAAATGTAAGCATCAAATGCCATTTCCTCTGCAGTAACATTGGCAACCAGCACCTGCATTTTACTGTATTCATTATCTTCATCGCTATTGAGGTCATCCATATCCGCGCGGTCATAAATAACCTTGAGTAGCTCCGGCGAGTGATAATCACCATAAAGGACAAATAAATGATTCTCTTCTTTATCTAGATCCATGTCCTCAGAATAAATACTGCTTGAATCACCATTTTCATCTGAACCATAGATCTCCATGGTGACACTACCAGTAGCGTAACTATAGCGGGGCATACTGTCGCTAAACGCCACCGAAGTGTATTCATACTCGTCCATCACCAATGATGTGGCTGTGCTGTTAGCCGACGCATTATAAAACTGGATATAAGCACTATCAGTTTCACTGTTATCATCACTATCAGAAGAATCACAGCCCATCAGAGTTAAGGAGCTCAGTCCCAACATCATTAATCCACACATTTTTTTATCAAACATAACAACTCCATTAACGATTTAACTACATATTAATGGATAGGACTAAGCTTGAGCGTAATCGATTGTCAAGAAGTGTAAAGCTCATAAAGACTATGTAAATTAGAGGGTTCCATTACTCTGACAAAAACAAAAAAACACCGACAAGTCGGTGTTTTAAAGGTTAAGACAGTAAACTTATTACTGCAGCGCAGCGCTTAGCTACCGGCTATTTTCATTTCACTCAGTAAGATACCGCCAGTGCGAATAGATGAACGTAAGTCTCTATCCTTAGCCACACCTTGAATGCCCATGAACATGTCTCTTAAATTGCCTGCAATGGTGATTTCTTCTACTGGGAACTGAATTTCACCGTTCTCAACATAAAATCCAGCAGCGCCGCGAGAGTAATCGCCTGTGACCATATTGACACCTTGGCCCATCACTTCTGTGACGATAAGACCTGTGCCCATGGCTTTTACTAATTCATCAAAGGTTTGGCCGCTATGACTTAAGGTCCAGTTATAAATGCCACCAGCATGACCTGTATTGACTAAATCTAACTTGCGCGCTGAATAACTGGTTAGCAGGTAAGTGGATAAATGGCCAGCATCGATAATATTACGCTGCTGGGTAGCCACACCTTCACTATCATAATTTGCACTGGCTAAAGCGCCAATAAGATGTGGGTTTTCCTCGATGTTAAACCATTCAGGAAACAGCTGCGTATTAATCGAATCTTGTAAAAAACTCGATTTACGGTACAGACTGCTACCACTTATCGCACCGATCAAATGACCCATTAAACCAGTGGCGATTTCAGGCGAAAATAGTACAGGCAGTTTAGCCGTGGGAATTTTACGGGCATTGAGACGACTAGCCGTTTTGTTAGCGGCTAAAATCCCCACTGACTCAGGCGTCATTAACTCATTATATTTACGTGCAATGGTGTAATCATAGTCACGCTGCATGTTGCCATCGTCTTCTTCACCGATCACCACACAACTTAAGCTATAGCGTGAGCTGCAATAGCCTTTTAAAAATCCGTGACTATTGCCATAGACCTTGGCTGCAGTATGAGCATTAGCGGTCGCGCCATCAGAATGCTGCACCCGACTGTCTACTGACAAACTGGCTTCTTCGGCGCGAATGGCTAATTGAGCTAGTTCATCAGGAGTAATATCTTGAGGATGGTATAAATCTAAATCGCGGATGGTTTGCGCCATTAACGCTTTATCAGCAAGGCCACTAAAAGGGTCTGATGAGGTATAACGGGCAATATCATCAGCGGCTTTAACGGCAACGGCAATGGCTTCAGGACTAAGGTCAGAAGTTGAAGAGCTGCCCTTACAACCATCACGATAAACCGTAATACCTAAAGCACCATCTTTATTAAATTCAACGGTTTCAACTTCTTTTTCACGGGTTGAAACCGACAAACCTTGTTGTTTGCTAATGGCAACTTCAGCCGCACTCGTGCCTAACTTTTTTGCATGCTCTAATGCGACAGCAACGGCATCTTGTAACGCCGTTAATTCAGTATCAATATTATTGGTAGACACAAATTTACTCTTTAGTTTCCATTGTTAGGCTTAGCATATCAAATTCAAAACTGTATTGATAACCATCAAAACAAGGATTTACCCACCACAATGGCGCTAAATAAACTAACCTTAAGTTAATCAGTGAGTATCATATTGAATTCTCGCAGATTGATTCTATGAAGCTGGTTGATAAATCGGTCTCTACAGGCTTGCTCTTTTGGCAAGCTGAAGACGATGGTAAGCATCAAAGATTGACCAGCCTTAACATATTTAAAAAATATTCATCGGCTTAAGCTTGAAAACCCGTTATACAGTGGCCTACACCACCCTGAAAGTGCTATTATTCGCCGATATTTATGAGAGGTTTATTACTATGAAAATTGTCGGCGATTCAGATCACTTTAAACAGCCATACGACAATGACGATGAATACGTCAGCAGAACAGAATTTAAAAAAGAAAGCGAAGAAGCTCAAGAGCTTGGCATGCGCTTAATTGCATTAAGTAAAACGCAGCTTGATAAAGTCGAGCTAGAAGAGTTTTTATACGATGCAGTATTAAAAGCCAAAAATATTAAGCAAAAAACAGAAGCCTATCGTCGTCATTTACAATACATTGGCAAACTAATGCGTGGCTATGATCATGAGCCAATCATTAAATCAATCGATAATGTATTGAATAAAAACAATAATGAATCTGCACAGGTTCATAAAATTGAGAAATTGCGTGCGCGCTTATTGGAAAATCCAAACGAAGAAGTTGAAGCTTTACTGGCTGAATACCCAAGTTTTGAGCGTCAAAAGTTACGTCAATTAATCAGACAAACCAATAAAGAACTCGCTAAAGGCCCTGAGTCAAAATCATTTATCGAGTTGTTTAAATATTTACGTGCTGGAATAACCGAATAAACACCACTTACAAGGATGTTGCTGATGCTGCTAAAAACAATAATACGCGCACTGCCTTTTTCTATTGCTTCACTATTTTTAATGACCGCTTGTAATGGGCCTTCTGATGATAACGATACTGGCAGTGGAGGCGAAGGCAGTTACAGCATTAGCCTAAGCTACCAAAGCGTTGTTAATGGTCAATGCGCTGAAACCACTGATGAATTACGCTTTGATGTCACTGAGCGCTTTTGCGCAGTAGCCCAGTTAAAGCAATCCAATAGCAACGTCAGTGGCGCCATTGTCAGCTTTGCCCCAAGTTTTGGTCAAGCCAGCGTTGATAGCACACTAACAAACAGCAGTGGTATCGCCAGCGTATTCATCAGCACCACAGATAATACTGTCGGCGCAGGTACCTTAATGGTGTCTCATACCCCTACAGATACTGAATCCGAAACTGATGACAGTGTTTCTGCCTCGCGTAATTTTGAATTTATTAATTCAACCACCACGCCAACACCTGAAACCATCACAATCAATGCCAGTATTACTCAGGCAGGGCAAACGGTAACCCGTTTTAAGATTGATCAAGCCGTATTGCTTACGGCAGCAGTTTTAGATGGCAGCAATCAACCAATAGCGGATCAATTAGTGAGCTTCCAGGCTGGCAGCGCCAGTTTATCGCCAAATACCGCCTTAACCTCTACTGATGGTATTGCTACTGTTAGCTACACCCCAAACAGCAGTGAACTTGGCGCTTATAGCTTAATTGCCAGCACTGACTTTGATGGCACCACTGTTTCAGGCAGCAGTGCCTATGAAGTGCTAAGTGGCGATGAAGTGATTCCTGAAGGCACGATTAAGTTTGGTTATATTGTTGACGATGAGACATTCATCGAAGATAAGCTAGGTTCAACCTTAATCGCTGATGACCCCGACGCAGATCCTCTAACCTACACCATCGGTGCAGGGGCAAGTTTTGGCGTTTATGCTGATGTGATTATTGAAGCGGCTGACGGTACATTCGAGCCATTACAGACCCCCGTAAGCGTATCGTTTAGTTCTGATTGTGTCGCCAATGGCGATGCGAGTCTTGATACCCCGGTTACGACATCCTCAGGCAGAGCCAACTCAACCTTTCAAGATAGCAGTTGCAGTGGCAACAGTATTCGCAGCCAACGAATTATCGCTGCAGCCGTTATTGGTAATGACACCTACAACGCCAACTTCGATTTCTCTTTAGAGCGCCAAACTTTAGGTAGCTTGAGCTTTATCTCTGCAGAGCCAAACCAAATTCGCATTAAAGGCGCTGGCGGTACAGGTTCTACTGAAAGCTCATTAGTGACTTTCTTAATCAGTAGCGCTAATGGTCAACCTGCAGCGCAGCAAAAGGTGACCTTTGGTTTAGACACCGTTATCGGCGGCTTAAAGTTTGCCAATGGTGATGAGGCTATTAGTAATGCCAACGGATTAGTTAGCGTTACAGTGCAATCAGGCACAGTGCCTACACCAGTGAGAGTGTCAGCATCTGCAGAAGATACAGATTCGGGCATCATCATTACCACTCAATCAGAGCAGTTAACGGTTAACACAGGCCTGCCTCAACAACTGGGCTTTAACATTTCCCCTTCTTTGTTCAACCCAGAAGCTGCTGATGTTAATGGTGTTGAAGTCACCATGACCGCCTATGCCTCTGATAGCTTTGGCAATCCTGCGCCCGATGACACCACCATTAACTTCACCACAGAAGGTGGCCAAATTCAGCCATCTTGTTTAACTGTAAATGGCAGCTGTTCAGTGGTTTGGACTTCAACCGACCCACGTCCTACAGATCATCGCGTGACCGTATTGGCTTATGCCTTAGGTCATGAGACCTTCTTTGATACCAATGGTAATAATATCTTTGATAAAGATGACGGTGGCGTTATCACTAACGCATGTTTAGATATCGAGGGTAAAGAAACAGCTTGTACTGGTAACGGTATGGATATCGAAACTTATCATCAAGGTGGTTTTAGTGATTTAGGCGATGCCTTTAGGGATGATGATGAAACTGGTATTCGCCGTGATGGTGAACCTTATTTCAATACATCAGGAAAGTCATATAACTCACATTGTGATGAGATTGACTGTGAAAATCCCTTCAGCGGTGATGGTATGTTCAATGGCCCACAGTGTGATGATACTTCTGAAGGTGAAGATGATAAGTTTTGCGGAATCGAACAAGCCAATAAAACTTACATTCGTGCCGCAACGGTATTAACGATGTCAGGTTCAACGGCTCAAATAATTCCGACTGTTGATGAAAGCCCCATTGTAGATAACAAGCTGACTGTTACCTCTGGTAGCATGACGAGTATTGATGTTGAACTGTATGACAGTGCCAATCAAATGATGCCAGCAGGTTCAACTTTAACGGTTGCAGCAGTCAATGGATCTATCACCTTTAGTGGCTACGCCGTACCCAATGCGACTTGTTTCAAATATAAGGATATTACTCCTAGGCTATCATGTGATATCGAAGCTGCAGATTTTTATTACACCGCAGCTGATGAAGCCGGTGAAGATGTGATTACTTTAACCGTCACCACTCCGCGCGGAATTAAGACTGAAGAATCGGTTGAGGTAACAGTGCAATAGCACTGCTATAACCCCATTACGATCTGAAACCATTAAGGCCTGCTAATGCAGGCCTTAATTTTATGTAGCCTTAACCTTATTCAGGAAAAGTCACCACATCAAGCTAATGCACCAAATAAGTGCTTAAAGAAGCACTATGGGTAACTGTGACTAATAATTAAACTTTTAAATATCTGTTTTATCTACAATATTTAGTTGGTCTAGTCTTTGCTTAGCCTGCATCGACTTTAGTAAAAAGGATTTTAAATGCTACCTTTACATACCTCATTACGAGGTTTGCGTTGTTTTTGTGTTGCAGCCGAATGTCTCAGTTTTAAAGAGACTGCTCAAAAATTATTTCTCACCCCTTCAGCGGTGAGCCATCAAATTAAACAGCTAGAAGAAAACCTACAACAGCAATTATTTATTCGCCAAACTCGCTCAATCACTTTGACAGAAACAGGAATGCGCTTTTATCAACAAATTACCCCGTTAATGCTGCAGCTGACCGAAACAGTCAATAACTTCAATAATGCCCACACCATGCATGAAGTCAGTATTTCCATGCCAGAATTTTTTGCCAGTGAGCTGTTTGTACCGCAACTGGTGGGTTGGTCAAACGAATACCCTAATATTAATTTAAAGCTCGAAACCGTTAAAACCCGCGCCAAACAAACGGCCAATACAGATCTGTCGATCGTGTTATCTGGTAGTCGCCAAGACCCTGATAAATCGTATGATTTATTTCCGCTTAATTATGTTCCAGCCTGTAACCCAGCACTGTTTAACAGGCTTGAACATAAAGGCTTTAGCGCCCTGTTAGAAGTCCCGTTAATCATGCATCAGGCAAGACCCTATGCCTGGCATCAATGGGCTGAAAGTGTTGGCCTTGATCATTTCAAACCCAAACAAATAATTCAATTAGATAGTATGTTTAGCGTCGCAAGAGCTGCTGAGCAAGGTTTAGGCATCGCATTAATCCCACTGCCTATCAGTAAATCATGGTTTGAAAACAATCAGTTAATTTCATTATTTGAGCAATCTTTAACCAGTCACGACCGCTACTATCTGATCAACCATAACAATGTCACCAAGCCTGAAGTGCAGTTACTTATTGATTGGGTTGTCGCCCGCTTCCATTTTTAAACCACCTCACCAGGGCTGACTAATAGGTTAACCACTGCATGAGTGAATAAATCTCACTTATCAAATTGATTTATCTCGTTTGTCAGCCTCAGACTTTTTTCCTAAATTAGCCCTGTAGCAACTAGCTACTACCTATAAAGGAATATAACCATGAAAAAATCAACACTCTCTATCATCACCGCAGCTGGTTTATTATTATCAAGCTCTGCTGTGATGGCCAATGCCATCGAAACGAGCAAATATAAAATGGTACTTATTGAAGACACACCTGGAGTTGATGCCATTCAATCTGGTGACATCAGTGAAGGTATCGCCCTAACAGAAGCTGCCACCGCCACTGTCATTGACAAATACACTCGCAGTTTGAGTCTTTGTGTTGGCTACACTAAGCTTTCAAAGTTTGATATTGCTGAAACAGCTTGTACTGAAGCGGTAGAAATGGCCAATAAGGCTGCTAAGTTACCCTCAATGCAAATGCGAGCTTATGCCTACAATAACCGTGGTGTTATGAAGTTAATGGCTAATGATAATCTAGGCGCACTGGCTGATTTTAAGAAAGCAGCAAAAGCCAACCATGAGCCAATTTACCAACATAACTTAAGTCGCTTAGAAGCGGAATTAAGTCGCTCTGAAACAGGAACGTTATAATTTGGAAGACGATCAACAGCGACAGCAAAGCTTAATGATTAAGCTCAAAGACATGAAAAACAAAATAGGTATATTTCATCTGAATATACCTATTTTTATTTATCAAAAAAATATCAATATCACGATCACTGGATAATTAAGCTCAATACGCCATGATTAACCAGCTAATTCACAGCCCTAAAGGCCGCCACTCAAAACTAAACACTGGCCCCTTCCTTACTAAATAATCGACGTCTTACGCCAATATAAGCCAGCAAGCTAAACAGTAAAAATAAGCCCCACATTTGCAGCCACATTGGCAACACCGCTTCCCATGAGGCGCCCATTTGATTTAACTGCAACATACCCATAATGGCAGGTACAGCAGGGATAATTTGCGAAGCTTGCACTAACGGCTCAGGAATTAATGCCAGCGGCCACACAAAGCCTGAGACAAATAAAATCGGCATTGAGACCAATAATAATACTTGAGTGGGTAAGTCACGCCTGACAAACAAACAGCTTAATGCAACCCCGCACGCCGCAGTCGATAATATAAATGGCACCATAAACAGCAACACTTGGCCTAAACTCGCTTGCACACTAACGCCGTAAAAGTAGTAGCAATAGCCCAAATAAAAACATGAAAAAAAGCTATAAATTAAACTGAAAACGGCTATTCGTGCGGTGATCAACGCCAGTGGCGATACCTGCTGCCAATAGCCCTGTTTACGCCATTGGCCTGCGCCTAAAATACTGGCACCTATCAAGAGGGTTTGATGCAAGATCAGTAAAAATAATCCCGGCACCACATAAGGGGTATAGCCTAAACTTGGATTAAATGCCGGCACACTATTTAAATTGACTGAATTAAGATCTTGTTGAATTTGCTGCGGATTCTCGCCCCGCGCCAGTAAGCCTATCATTTGCACTTGTTTACTGGCATCCATGCCTGCTGCCACCAACCCTTCCGCCACAGCAGAATAAATTAAGAAGTAACTGGCATCACCACCGTAACTTAAGGTTGCCCCTTTACCCAGCAGTAGGTTACGCCTAAAGCCTTCTGGAATAACCAATAAACCAAAGGCATCTCCGTTAGCAATCCACTGCTGCGCCTCATTGATGCTGGCCACTTGACTAACAATTTTTATTTTTGAGCTGGCATCGGCATGACGCACTAACTGCCTGCTCAATGAAGAGTTATCATGATCTACCACGACAATTTTTTGCTCGGTAGGGACTTGATGTAAATAAGGCAGAGGGTATAACACCGAGTAAAACAGTAAGCCGCCAAAAACCGTCAGTACAATATCTTTATCACTTAACAGCGCTTTAAAATCAGCGATAACAAGTTGCAACCAATTCATCGTGCCTCCTGCTGTTGGCTCACAACAGCTAACGACTCAGCACTATTTACCGGCGCTTGTTTTTGACGAATGATTTTTGCTAATAACCAAGCAATAGGCAATAACACGAGAAAATATAACAAGGAGCTAGATTGCAATAATACCTGCCCAGCCTCGGCGCCATAGCTAACCACAATAACATGGGTGTCCATATAATGACTTGAAGGCATTAACAATCGCCACCACTGCGCCAATTGCGGCATATCATTAACTGGAAATGTAATCCCCATAAAGGCAAATGCTGGCGCAAACATCGCCGAGCCCATACTGATACTGCCAGCAGGCTCGCGCATAACCACCACCACTAATATGACCAATAGCCACAAGGCCCCTAGCATCATGGCCTGAGTCAGTACTAACAAGCCTAAGCTGCCAGCAATGGGTAAGCCTAAATAGCCATATAACCAAACTAAAATAAAGCCGCCATGGAGCAACATGATTGGCGTGTAGAGCATGACTTTAGTGGCCACTAATTGCCAAAAATTATCAGGCAATAAGCATTTATCTTCACCTTTGATCAAACTAGCATTTAAGCTATTCACGAACACCATCATTGATAATAACTGCAGCAATGCAATTAATACTGGCGGCACTAAAAATCCGACGTAGTTATTATTACGATTAAATAAAGCCGTGGTTTGACTGGTCACTGGGGATAAATTTACTGCAACAGATGCTTTATTGGCACCGCCTAAAAGTTGTTTTAGCCCCGCCACTTGCATTAACCCTGAGCCAAGGCTTAATTGTAATTGACTGGATAACAACTTACCGACTAATAAGAACTGGCTGTTATAACGAATATCTATGGTCGGGCTAGCGCCTGTTAATAAGCCATGCTTAAACTGATGGGGGTACACTACCAGCGCATAGACCTCTGCAGTACTCATAGCTTCTTGAGCCAGTGCCAGATTAGGATAAGTTTTAGGGCTGATAACGGAGTTAGCACTGAGGTTGCGAGTCAATGTTCGCGTTAGCTGGCTGTTATCTAAATCAACCACTGCTACGGGTAATTGTCGTGGTAAACCTGCACTAAATAGCCACCATAAACACAACATGCTGATGATGGGAATGTAAGTCACCAAGGCTAATTGCCAAGGTGAGTTCCACAGTGTCTTGAGTTCTTTCTGTAATAAAGCTCCCATGAGCGCCTCTAGCCTCTACTGGCTTGTAAATGCTGAGATTAATCTAATGTCAGTAATACTGACATGCCCACTCTAAGATCATCAATGGCTTCATTGGGGCGCAGCTCGACTTGAAAAGTACGCATATCAAAGTCGTGACCACTTTCAGTCGATCTCCAGGTAGCAAAGCTTCCCATCACACTGATGTGCGCCACTGTAAAGTCTGTGGTCAGTTTTAATGCCGGAATGGTTAGCGACACAACATTGCCCACTTTAAACTCAGCCAATTGGTCTTCACGTAGTTGCAATACGGCCCAGGCATCCGACATATCAATTAAACTGACCACAGGAAAACCACTTGGGGCTAACTCACCCGCTTGCAATAACACGTCACTGACTTCAGCTACTTTAGGCGAGCGCATTTGGCTGTCGGTTAAAATGGCATTCACTTCTTTGACTGCACCTTCTGCCATACGGGCATTACCCGCCGCAGCCGCTTTGGTTTCGACTCGGGCGCCTTCATCGGCCATTTCATACATAGCTAACGCCGCTTGCTCAGTGTATTTAGCTGCTTGCCATTGGGTAAAGGCTTCATCGCGCTTTTGTCTGGCAACCACTCCTTCATTAAACAAGTTTTCAACTCGCTGATAGGTGGTTTGCATTAACTCTGTCGCCGCCTTAGCTTTGAGCCATTGCTCCTTTGCTGCGGTAACTTGCTGTTGTCTTGCGCCGTTATCCGCCTCTTGTTGCATGGCATTGGCGGCGTCACGACCGCCCTCCGCTTGCATTAATTTAGCGGCTAATTCCGGGCTATTAATGGCAAATAATAAGTCGCCAATGGCCACTTTGTCGCCGCGCCTAACCATGACTTGCTCAACGCGGCCGGGCACTTTAGAGGAGATATTGTATTCTCTGGCCTCTATTTGCCCCTGCAATACACTGGGTTTAGGCTCAAATGCCAATCTCAAGCCGTTAGCTAATATGCCCACCAAAAAAATAATGGCGATAACTGCAATAATCTTATTAGCCCGCATGCTGGCTCTCCTGTAATTGGGTTCGACCGATAAATTCATCCACTTGACCGCTGATGGCCATTAATCTGGCATATGCTTGTACATAGCGATATTGCGCCCCCAGTTGCTGGGTTTTAACAGCGCTGAGTTTAAGCTCTGCATCCACCCGATCGATTGAGGTTGATAGACCTTGATTAAAGGCAAGTTCACGTAATCTCAGGTTTTCGGTAGCGAGAGCTAAAGAGGCATTAAGGGCGTTAACTTCTTCATCTGCTTGCTGGAGTTGGCGATAGCTTTGATCCACCAGCAGGCTTAAGTCTTGCTGAGTTTGCGCCTTAGTATGCTTAGCTTGCAACAAGGCGCTTTGGGCGGCTTTGACTTTACCGCTGCGGCCATCACGGCTAAATATTGGCACATTTACGCCTAATCCAACCATCCAGTCGGGTTCAATTTGCGAAAATAAACTATCGTCCTCGTAAAGGGTGTAATTACCGTATAAAAATACGGTGGGATGATACTTACCCTTTTCGAGTTTAATTAGCCCATTCGCTTGGGTTTCTTTAGCCTCCAGCAGTTTTAGCGCAGGGTGCTGGCTGATGGTTAACTGGCTTAAGCGCGGCAATGATGGCGGCTGCGCCAGTGAGAATAACCCCGATGTAGGAGTAGCATTGCTCAGCTGCAACATTCTCGATAAAGCAATGGTCGACATTTCATATTGGCGTTGGGAGCTGCCTAAATTAACTTTGGCATTTTCTAGCGCCACTTGGGCATTTAAGCGCTCAACTTTGGCAATCTGCCCTTCGCGCTCTAATTTCTGCGCGTGTGACGCGTGCTCGGTTAACGAATCAACCAACTGTTGATTCGTTTGCACTAAGGTTTTGGTCACTGCTACTGCAAAGTAGCGATCGACAAGCTGGGTAAACAGCTCGCGGCTGACTAAGGCGTACTGATGCTTTTTTTCTTCCACTTGGGCGGCTTGAATACCTTGAGCCGCAGTAATTTGTCCACCAGTATAAATTGGCCACATGGCTTTTAAACTGGCTCGAAAAACGTCTTGCTCGGTAAACGGGGTCACAAACAGTGAGCCGGGGATCGCACCAATGATATTGCCAAGGGCTGGCGGCAGAGCGGCGGGATCTAATGATGCAATGGGATTAAGATCCCGTAAATCAAGTTCTACGGGTTTTTCTAAGCGGGTATAACTTCCTGATAGATCAAGCGAGGGCAAACTTAAGTCTTTGCCCGCATCTTGCTCCGCTTCAGCGCGGCTGACTTCTTGAGATTGCGCCTTTAACTTATCACTGACCGTTAGCAGTTGTTGCCAAGCCTGATTAAAAGCCAAGGGCTCAGCCTGAGCTGCGCTAATAACGCTGATCCCCACAACTAAAAATGCGGCAAAACGACTGCACATAATACGATTACAAATGACCAAATAGCCCATTACACCACCCTGATTAGATTTTTTACTCTATGTTATTAGCAAGTCGTGACTAACTTTACTTTTTACATCAACAACAGTTAGTTAAGTGTAGCTAAATATAAAGCAATGTCGATTAGAATGGCCTAAATAACTAAGGTGCTATTAAGGCACCTTGGTTTCATTGTTAAGCAGTGCCGCCAACGGTTAAACTGTCTAACTTCAAGGTAGGTTGCCCCACCCCAACTGGTACACTTTGACCATCTTTACCGCACACGCCGACACCTTGATCTAAGGCCAGATCATTACCCACCATAGATATTTGGCTCATGGCTTCTGGGCCGTTGCCAATAAGCGTAGCCCCTTTAATTGCTTGGGTGACTTCGCCATTTTCAATCAGGTAGGCTTCTGAGGCTGAGAACACAAATTTGCCTGAGGTAATATCCACTTGGCCGCCACCAAAATTAGGCGCATAAATGCCTTTCTCTACTGACTTGATCATTTCTTCAGGCGTTGAAGTGCCAGCTTCCATATAGGTATTAGTCATACGTGGCATTGGCAGGTGCGCATAAGATTCACGGCGGCCGTTACCGGTTGTCGGCTCGCCCATTAGACGCGCATTAAGCTTATCTTGCATATAGCCCTTTAAAATACCATTTTCGATTAAGGTGGTCTTTTGGGTTGGCACCCCTTCATCATCAATACTTAATGAACCACGGCGATTAACAATGGTGCCATCATCCACTACGGTAACTAATTCTGAGGCCACTTGCTGACCGACTTTACCGCTAAAGGCACTGCTGCCTTTACGGTTAAAGTCACCTTCTAAACCGTGACCTACTGCTTCATGCAGCAATACGCCAGGCCAGCCGTTACCCAGTACTACGGCCATTTCACCTGCTGGGGCATCAATAGCATTGATATTCACTTGGGCTTGACGCACCGCTTCACGGGCAAAGTCAAAACACACAGGTAAACCGGCGTCATCAGTTGCCATAAATACGCTGTAATCATGACGACCGCCGCCACCGGCACTGCCGCGCTCACGCTTACCGTTATCTTCTAAAATAACACTACAATTAAAGCGCACTAACGGACGAATATCCGCCGCTAAGGTGCCATCACTGGCAGCCACTAAAATTTCTTCATGTACGCCAGACAAGCTCACTACCACTTGAATAATGCGGCTATCTAGGCTACGAATATAGGCATCAGTTTGCTTGAGCAAATTAATTTTTGGCGCTTCTTCCATGGCCGCTATTGGGTCATCACTACTGTAAAGCTTATGGGTGTCATGACGTTTAAAGGCATGTACTTTGTGCTCTTGGCCCGCCAAGGCAATGCCTCTTGCCGCTTCTGCTGCTGCGCGTAATGCTGCTGGATTAATTTCATCAGCATAAGCGAAACCGGTTTTCTCGCCAGTAATGGCACGAACACCGACTCCGCGCTCAATATGAAAGCTACCTTCTTTGATAATGCCATCTTCAAGCGCCCAGGTTTCATGGCGGCTGCCTTGAAAATATAAATCTGAAAAATCAATATTATGCTGATGAATAATGTTCAGATAATCTTGCAGCCCGTCAAGGGTGAGTGCGCCTTGTAATAAACTTTGTTCTACTTGAGCTAAAAATGGCATTAATTCTCTCTTTAAGCCCCATGGCCTGTATGTGGATTCTTGTCTCTCCGAACTTAATTCATCGCTCGGTATGTTAGCTAATTCAGTATTTATTTTAATTGGGGCGCAATAAAGCGATTGTGCGCCGCCACTGGAATTTGTTGTCTTATGGTCGCTAAGGCGGCTAAATCAAGCTGGGCTTGCACCCAACCTAGACCGGTCTTTTTCTCAGCGATAATCTTGCCCCAAGGGTCTACTATCATACTTTGGCCCCAGGTTTCTCGGCTACCTTGGTTATGCTGACCCCATTGATCGGCAGCCAGAAAATAACACTGGGTTTCAATCGCCCTTGCTTGGATCAAGGTTTGCCAATGGGCTGCGCCTGTTACCTTAGTAAATGCAGATGGCAAGGCAATAATTTCTGCCCCCGCTAACCTTAATGCCCTGAATAAGTCAGCAAAACGTATATCGTAGCAAATGGCTAAGCCTATCTTGCCAAATGGGGTGTCAATGACAGTGATACGATCCCCTGGGCAAAAAGTATCACTTTCTCGATAGGATTGCGTTTTATCGGCAACCTCAACATCAAATAAGTGTAACTTATCATAGCTGCCTAAGGTATTGCCTTCATCATCAAATAAGTAACTGCGACTATAGACCCTAGCTGCATCTGCAGAAATCGGGATAGTTCCGGCCACCATATAAACATGATGACGCTGAGCTAATGCGGCCAGTTGCTGTTTAAGTTTGCTGGATTCTTCCACAGCAGCAATAGCTAATTGCTGCTGCTCGTGACCACCAAATAGCAAACTGCACTCAGGCAGTACTACCAGTTGCGGTTCATTAGCCTTTCGAGGTAATACACTAAGCTGCGAGTCGATAAAGGCCAGATTGGCTTTGACATCTGTGCTGCTTTGACATTGCAATAAACTGACTTGCATTGGCGCCTCCTTGGCATTGTCGATGATACAGGCTAAAGGACACGATATTGGCTGCGGCCTCTGTGGCTGCTTCATCTGCTTTTAGGTTTATGTCAGTAGCATCTACTTCATTAACACCAGCGTCATTAACATTAGCTTTATTAACATTAGCTTTATTAACATCAGTTGCATTCGGCTGATTTTCAGAGCGGTTTAGTTCTACACTCTCAGCTTTAGAGCTAATAGCTTCCGAGCTTACCGTACCTGCCCCGACCTTATCAGGGCTGACTTGTGTTGCTGGCGTTCTTGGCAAAATTGATTCTGGGATTTCGATTTCTTTACTTTTTCGCTCAAGCTCTTCTAATTGTGGCTCGGTCATAGTACCACCAAGGCGAAAACGAATTTCAGAAATAACCTCAATCACAGGCTCTAATACCTTGGTCAAGGCAAAGGCACCTAAGCCTAAAGTCCATGCGCTGGTACTAAGTAATACCACTGTAGGCACACTTGATGCCAATTGCGGAATAAAGCGAATATCATAATTTAAACTTTGGGTGGTTAAATCAGTATAACCACGCACTTTCATATTACCGGCAATCGCATCCATTTCAGTGTCAGTGGTTTTAACCACACCGTTATCGATATTAAGTGAGCCCCCGAACGAGTCAAAGTGTAACCCTTTACCAAACACATCAGAAAAATCTAAAGATAACTTACGCACTATAGAATCTAGGCTAAATAGCGAGAATATCCGCGCACCTTTATCACTAATTTCAGATAAGTAACCTTTGCCCATATCAAAACGTAATTTACCGTTTAGGGTGTCTAATGAGAAACCATAAGGCGGGCCCTGCCATGAAAACTCACCAACTAAATCAAGGGGGGCGTCTTTTAAGCCGGGGTTAATCCCAAGGACTTCTGACAATGCATCAAATTTACTGGCTTTCAATTTAACATCAAACTTAGTCAGGTTTTTGCCATCTTTAAAGGTCCAATCGCCAGTAGCTTGCAAGCTAACAATGGGCCGGGTGAGGGTTAATGTTTGAAAGCGATAACCGTCTTCATAAGGAATACCCTGCAGCACTAAATGGCCCAGACGCCTATCGTAGATGCCAAAATCATCCACATCCACAGCTAATGGCGGTAAATTATCGAGCATATTATCTGGGCTGAACTCCGCTTCTTCAGCAGGTTTAACCCTGGGCGTTAAATGCAATTTACTGGCAACAACTTTTAAGCCTTGTTCACGCCAACTGGAATAAAAATCAATCCGCCCATCAAATTCTTGTGACAAAACATCAAAACGCCATACATGCTCTAACGGCTTGGCGCTAAAACTCAGTTGATTAAAGTCTTGGGCTAAAATATCTAATTTACCCACCTTGGCATCAATTAACGCTAGCGGCGGGAAGAAGCTAGCTTTTGGCCGCGTTAGGGTAGCTTCTGTGGTGCTAGGCTGGTTTTCAGTGGGCGCTGAGGTTTCCGCTGCATGGGCTGTCACAGTATCAACCACGGCTGACTCAGCTGCAGGCTTATTGGCAAAAATACTGGCCATTTCCTCTTCAGTATTTACCAGTGCCGCAGCCGTGGTATCTGGAAGATCGATACTTGAGCTTGCCTTATCGGTAAATTGACTGATGATCGGCAGCCACTGAGTCAGCACCGCATCAGGTAAATCAATAATGATATGACCTTGGTCTTTGGCAAGCTTGTCGCCTAACTTAAACTGACGCCCCAAGATCAGATCATAATGGGCTAAATTATCACCACTTTGTTGATTGAAGCCGCCCCAAAACTCAGCTTGTTTCGCTAGTTTAAGCCCCAATGAGGCCTGTTTATTATCGCCAATAAGCTCTGCACTTAATCGGGTAGGCGTAGCGGCTGCTTTTGTAAACGGCGCAGGTAAGGATAATTCAGCGCCAACTAAGTCTGAGTTAAGCTGTACTTGCAGGCTGTAACCTGTGGCATCAAATATCATAGTGACCCCGCCATCCCAATCCAGTTGACCGGAATAATAGTCAGATAACGGGTTATCAATATAATCAGGTAGATTGTCTAAATCCCACAATCCTTTTAAACCAACGCTTAAGGCTAAATCATCAGCTGAGGTTTTGTTGGTGCCAAAATCAAATGTCAGTGGCTGCTCAAATAAATCTGCGTTGATTTGATTGCCGTTAACTTCAGCATTAATAAATGCCACAGTGCCATTTACTTTTTCCAAGTTAAGCCCTGGTGTGGCGATAAACACCTGGTTATCGTTAAAATGAATTAAGCCTTTATTGTCAGCAACACCGCCCTCATACAGCGGAATGGTTAAATCTAAATCACTGATAATATCCCCTGAAATTTGTACCACATCCAAGGTCGTCCCCACAGATGATTGCAAAGGCGAGTTATCAATAAGCGTTTTTGCAGCCGCTGCTGTTGCCGCGATTTCAGCTTCAATTTTTAAGGTGGTATCTTTACCCATAAACGGAATATAAACATGGGCGCCAGCAGCATTTACGTCTAATAATTTGCCCTTATTAATCATGATATCCATGGCGGCATTTTCAAATAAGGCATATAAGCTCAAATCATCAACTTTGGGCCAATCAGGCTGAAACTCAAATGCGCCGTCATTAAGGTTAAACCCAGCTTGAAAAATACCTGAACTGTCTTGATAAGGAAAACCGCTTAGATCACCATGCCACACAACTTGCGCATCAGGAATATGACCTTTGAGAATAGCCTGGTTTAGATAACTGACTAAATCATCACTCATGGTTTTAAGAGGGAAATAACGCCCTGCATTGGCAGCATTGCTGATAGCCACATTAGCATTTAACGCCAAGTGCGCTTGCGCAGCCATATCCAGCTGCATTGATGCGGCGAGATCAATATCATCATTGTAAAAATGGACTTTGGGTAAGGTAAGCCGTAATTTAGCTAAACTATACTGCGCTTTAAATGCATCAGCCGATAATGTTAGCGGCGCTTCAAAACCATCTTGAAAATCTAGCTGATATTGCTGCGCAGGAAACTCGGCACTTAATAGATTATTAGCCCAAGAAAGGCTGCCATCAATGGGTTTACTGCCGGGAATATTCCCCGCAGCTTGCCATTGCAGTTGTTTAATATCAGTTTTAAACAATAGCGGTTTATCGGCAACTTTGAGTAATTGCAGCGGCCCAATACTGCCCTGTGGTTGCAATTTACCCCATTGCTCAACCCCTTTAAGGCCCATTGACGGGATTAACGGCAATAATGGTGTCAGCATTTCTGGGGCGATTTGATTAACGCTAACGGATAAGTCACGGTAGTTGGTTTTTAAAGACAGCTGTAACTCAGGCCAAGCTTGCTCATTCGTTTTAAAATCAAGGTCATAGCTATTAATCTGCCAGCCGTTATCACTGGGTTGCCAAGTTAACGCGCCGCCACCAATTTCAAATTTCTGCGACTCAGTAGTCCCATGCCATTGTAGCCAACTTGGCTCAAAGACTAATAAACCAGTATTAATGGTGCGGTGCTCAAACCCGAGCCAAGCTTTTAAATTTACAATGCCTTCAAATTCAATACTATCAAGCTTTAACTCTTTCTCATGTTGTCTTGATGCCCATTCCCCCAAGTCCAACGACTCAGCCGAGATATACACTTGGCCCTTAAGATTATCGGGTTGATAACCACTGCCTTTTAAATCAACTCTTAAAGCCAGTAGCTCTTTTTCTGAAGCTTGCTCATCAAGATGTATAAAGCCTTTAGCTCTGTGCATGCCCGCCATATTATGCCAAGTTAAATTACTAATAAATATCGGCCGATAATCATGGCTGTTACTGAGTAATTGTAAGGTGCCATCACTGATTGAAAAAGTCTCTAGTTGCTCTAACAATAGCGCATAGAGCCAATCGAGATCACTAACTGTGCTTGAGGAGGCGTCTGATACAGCGAGATCATCCAGATTAAGAGCGACTTGAATACCATCAAATTTGACGGTTTCGATTTGAGGGGTCAGAGTCAGTAATGTTTGCCAAAAGTCGAGCTTAAAGTGCACTTTTCTGGCAATCACGGTCACAGGTAAAGCTTGCTGCGGCGGAATAACAATATTGCTGATAGTTAAGGCTGGGCCATAGGCCTGCCATTCAGCAGAGATCTCGCCGACTTGAACTTCTACCTGATATTGTTCGTGTAAATAACTAACAACTTCAGAACGTACTTCAGGTAAATGAGGCAGTAACCCACGGATAAGACTCACCGCTAGCGCAAATAGTACTAAGACTACGGCTACCGATTGAAAGCATATTCTAAAAACTGTTAATGTTTTACTTTTGGGCACTACACCATCACCACGTCATACTTGTTTTGGGTATATAAAGTTTCATTTTGCAGCCGAATACGTTTACCAATATACACTTCAAGCTCGGCTAATAAATGGCCTTCTTCGTTGCTTAAACTCTTGTAAACCGCTGGTGAGCAATACAGCAAAAACTCATCAGCTTGGTAAGCACGATTTAAACGAATTATCTCTCTAAACACTTCATAAGACACTGTTTCAACGGTTTTCATTGAGCCAGTGCCTTGGCAAGCTGGGCACTCGCCGCAAACGACATGCTCTAAACTTTCACGGGTGCGCTTACGGGTCATTTCCACTAAACCTAAACCCGAAAAACCGCTAACACTGGTTTTAACTCTGTCATTAGCCAACGCGTTATTTAAGCTGTCTAGCACCCGCTTTTTATGCTCATCATTAAGCATATCAATAAAGTCGATAATGATAATGCCACCTAAATTACGTAACCGCAGCTGCCTAGCAATCGCTTGAGTGGCTTCAAGGTTAGTATTAAAAATGGTCTCGGCTAAGTTACGATGCCCCACAAAAGCGCCGGTATTAATATCGACTGTGGTCATGGCTTCAGTTTGATCAATAATTAAATAGCCGCCTGACTTTAATTCGACTTTACGCCCCAATGCGCGCTGAATTTCATTTTCAACGTCATAGAGTTCAAAAATAGGTGCTGGCCCTGAGTAATGCTCAAGTTTTTCGGCAATTTCAGGCATAAACTCTTGCGCAAAACCCTGCAGTTCTGCAAAAGTGCGTCGAGAATCCACTTGAATATGGTCAAGTTCGGCGCCAACAAAGTCACGAATAATCCGCACCTGTAGGGCTAAGTCTTGATACAACAAAGTCGCGCCTTTGCGCTTTCTACGTTCACAAACTTTTTTCCATACCCGTCGCAAAAACGCGGCATCTTGAGCCAGTTCATCATCGCCTACGCCTTCAGCAGCGGTGCGAATAATAAAACCACCATCTTCATCAACATAAGGTTCGGTAATCGCTTTTAAGCGAGCCCGCTCAGTCTCTTCTTCAATCCGCTGAGATACACCCACATGGCTTGAACCTGGCATAAAGACTAAGTAGCGTGAAGGCAAAGTAATATCTGTGGTGAGACGAGCACCTTTAGTACCAAGAGGATCTTTGACGACTTGCACTATGATGTCCTGACCTTGCCTGACTAATTCGGCAATATCACGCACCACAAAGTTGCCTTTTTCAACATCGGCAACACATTCGGTATGGGGAACAATATCTGAGGCATGTAAAAATGCAGCTTTTTCAAGACCGATATCCACAAAGGCAGCTTGCATACCAGGTAGCACCCGACTGATTTTACCTTTGTAGATATTACCGACTAAACCACGCTTCATACGTCGTTCAATATGGACTTCTTGCAGAACGCCATGCTCAACCAGTGCGACTCTCGCTTCTGTTGGCGTCACGTTAATCAGTAATTCAGAGCCTTTTTTACGCTGAGCTTTAGTTTGCATAAGCCACCTGTTTAACGTCTTGTTATACGATATGGGTTATCGAGCCAACTTCTGCAGCTCAGTGTCAAAGACAGATAACCTAAAGGAGTGTTATTTATTTAATCAGGTTCATTTCAGTGAGTAGTTCGCGAGTCTCTACTAACGGTAACCCGACGACGGCAGAATAACTGCCAATAATGGTCTTTACAAAACAACCACCTAACCCTTGAATACCATAAGCACCGGCTTTATCCATTGGCTCTTGGGTATCGATATAGGCATCAATAGTCTGGGCGGATAACTCACAAAAGGTCACCGCCGTTTGGCAAAGCCTTGTTAAGGTTGTAGTACCATTAGTCACTGCTACAGCTGTCATTACTTGATGGGTTTTCCCCGACAATGACGCTAAAATAGCTTGGGCATCTTGTCTGTCTACTGGCTTACCTAAAATCTGCTCACCTAGCACCACTATCGTATCTGAGCCTAATACTTTGGCATCGTCGATGTCAGTACATAAAGCTAAGCCTGCTGCGGCTTTTTCTTTGGCTAATCGCAGCACAAAATCGACTGCTGACTCACCAGGGATAAGTGATTCATCAATATCTGGAGCCACTTGTTTAAAAGAAAATCCAGCATCTGAAAAACCAGCTTGGGCCAGTAATTCTTTACGGCGAGGTGATGTTGAAGCAAGAACCCAACTCATACTTAGCGAACCTTATAACGTCGACGAATGTTGCGTAACACCCAAAAAAACCACCACCACATGAAAATACTGGATATCGCAGGTAGGAACATCGACCAATCGAAGCCAACCCCGTTAACCACAAATTCGACCCAATAAATAATCAAATGGTATAAACACACAAACAGCGCCACCAATATAGACTGCTGCCAGCGGGTAAAGTTACGTAACCTTTGCGATTGAATCACAATAAGATAAATGACAATCGAAAGTGCTAACGAGCGCACCCCTAAGGTCGCGCCAAGCAGCACATCAAGCAGCACGCCAACGACCCATGCGGTAAGTACGCTATAACGATGTGGCAGTGCCATCGCCCAATAAATCATAACCATTAACAACCAATCTGGTCGCCAAGCTTCAACAATGGGCGGCAGCGGCATGATTTGAAACATCATACTGACAAAAATGGTGATCAACACCACCATGCGGCCATTGGCAATATGCGCACTCATTGGCTCACCTCAGTATCGGTCACTAATTCAGCATCTGCCTCAAGGGGAGGAATATCGGAGACTAATGTTGGCTTGAGAGACTCAAGGTCTTCATCAGGCCAAATCAATAATACATAACGGATACGGTCTAAGGCCGCTAATGGCTGCGCAGAAATAACTGAGTAACTTTGGCCAGCATCACGAGAAATGTTCATCACTCGCGCCACTGGATAACCTTCAGGAAAACGCTTACCAAGACCCGATGTCACCAGTAAGTCACCCACTTTAACGTCGGTACTTTTAGCCACATGGCGTAATTCGATTTCATCGATATCACCGGTGCCCTGAGCAATGGCGCGAACATCATTACGGGTAATTCGCACCGGAATACCATGGCTGGTATCAGTCAATAATAATACTCGACTGGTAAGTTCACTCACTTCAACCACTTGGCCAACAACGCCTTTGGCATCGACAACCGACTGGCCGACGAATACCCCTGTGCGAGCGCCGTGGTTAAGTACCACATAATGCCTGAAAGGATCGCTTGCCACTTCCATCACTTCTGCGACCACTTTACGCGAGTCCATGTGTACCGGTGAGCCGAGTAAGGCTCTAAGGCGCTCATTTTCTTGTCTCAAGTGTTCAAAACGTTGTAAACGCTCAGACATCAGTAATTGCTGGCGCATCAACTCTTTGTTTTGTATCGCCAACATATTACGGGTAGCAATAGAATCGGCAGACCAATCCAGCATCACACCAGGGACATTAGCTAAATATTGAAGCGGGCTTAAAACAGAAGAAATGGACTGACGAAGAGGTTCTAGGCGATCATTAGCGATAAGTAATACCACCGACAAGATAATTGCCAGTGTTAATCTAAATTGTTGCGATATACCACGAACAAAAATTGGTTTCATAATTATCAGGCGGTGACATTTTAGCTATAGAAGTCAAAATATACACCGCCATTGGTTCGCTCTTTAGTTCTCTTCAGAGAATAAGTCGCCACCGTGCATGTCGATCATCTCTAGCGCTTTACCGCCACCACGAGCAACACAGGTTAGCGGATCTTCAGCAACCATCACCGGGATACCGGTTTCTTGCATGAGCAAACGGTCAAGATCACGCAATAATGCGCCACCACCGGTTAATACCATGCCACGCTCAGAAATATCTGAAGCCAGCTCTGGTGGAGACTGCTCTAATGCAACCATTACCGCACTCACAATACCTGATAACGGCTCTTGTAGCGCTTCTAAGATTTCATTGCTATTTAGGGTAAAGCTTCTTGGTACACCTTCGGCAAGGTTACGACCACGTACTTCAATTTCAAGTACTTCGTCGCCAGGATATGCAGTACCAATAGTGTGCTTAATACGCTCAGCCGTTGCTTCACCGATTAAGCTACCGTAGTTACGGCGTACGTAGTTAATGATGGCATCGTCAAATTTGTCACCACCAATGCGTACTGATGACGAGTAAACCACACCGTTTAACGAGATAATCGCCACTTCAGTAGTACCACCACCAATATCAACAACCATTGAACCTGTAGCTTCTGATACTGGTAAACCAGCACCGATTGCAGCAGCCATTGGCTCTTCAATTAAGTAAACTTCACGCGCACCAGCGCCCATGGCTGATTCACGAATTGCACGACGCTCAACTTGTGTTGCGCCAACTGGCACACAAACAAGGACACGCGGGCTTGGACGGAAAAAGCTATTGTTATGCACTTGCTTAATGAAGTGCTGTAGCATTTTTTCAGTCACGTAAAAGTCAGCAATTACGCCATCTTTCATTGGGCGAATTGCTTGAATATTTCCAGGAGTACGGCCTAGCATTTGCTTTGCATCTGTACCCACAGCAGCTACTGATTTTTGTCCGCTGCTGCCACGCTCGCCACGAATCGCGACCACCGATGGCTCGTTTAGCACGATCCCCTCGTCACGAACGTAAATTAATGTATTTGCCGTACCTAAATCGATCGATAGGTCATTTGAAAAAACGCCACGCAGCTTTTTGAACATGTATCTAGCCTGTATTCTGTATCGTCAGAAGAAAGAAAAATCAGGTAACTTTATCAATGCCGCTGGCTTTCCACAAGACCGAACAGGTTAACAATCGCTAATCTAGGGTTTTTTTTTCTATATTAGGCAAATTAATTAAATTTTGACTTAAAACAGCCTATAAACGCTGAAAAAAACATCAAAAACCAACCTCCATGGAATCGCGATATCCAAGACTCACGGCTTAACAGCAGTAAGTTTTGGTCAGCGTTAGCTCAAAAGTAGTATTAATGACATTAAGGCAAATGACCTAAGCGCTAAAATCAGCAGCTAACGGACTTCGCGCCAATAGATAATCCGATCATGACCACGATAGCGACCAAAAAAAGCGCTAGCTCTTGGGTCATAAAGGGTGGTGGAAGATAAATCGTCCCAATCCCAATACCATTGCAGCCACACTGGCACAGTTAAAGGCGCGCTAACTTGGCCTCTATAATCATTAGGGCCAGTGATAAGTGCATTCCATAACAAGGTAAACTCACCGTTAGCAAAACTGCTTGATTGACCAGTTCGCTCAATCGCTTGGCCAGACGTTAATGCCGGTTCAAATTGATAACCCAATGCAGCATCATCAGTTTGACGAGTTAATGCTGGCGTAACCACACTACAACTATCTTCAACATTTGTAGCCCAGTCACTGCCATTCCAATATTCAGCACGAATTGGCATTTTTAGGGTATCGTTTTCAGCACCATAGGTATTATCCATCACGATGCGTCCATGGCGAAAACGCTGAGTAGAAAGCAATTTAGCATCACAATTGCTGCCACAAATGCCCGAGGTGGCCGCATTCATATCAGGGTTGGCCACAAAGGCGAAATCACCATCGTTGTCATCGACAATAACCCCAATATCAAAACTGTCAAACGGGCCATCTTGGTTAGGCGCAGTCAGTCGGCTTAAGTTTGCCATGTAGCTACTATCCACTGTTGCGACACCTGCAACCCAAGAGCTTGCGGATATTGGCAATGCGCTCAAGCGATTGCGTTTATCATCGCCATCATCACTGTCTTCACCCACTAATAACGCAGTGGCTTTAGAGAAATTGCCTTGATAATTTTTAGTTACCTCACTGCCAATATTAAAGGCACTGATATTCATTGCCAGTGAGAATGGCTGGTCCATATAACTAAAGCCTGTGCAGCTAGGTAAAACACTCACGCCACTAATGGCGAATCTATCAGGTACAAAGCGGCCTATATTGCCCGAGCTGGCCAAAGGGATATCGTAAAAACTTGAACCTTCATAAGTGGATGGCGACTTAACTGTAAACTCAAAAACCCCTACTTCACTGATTGACTGAGTAATGCTATTAACGTTATTGGTTGCTGCAATATGGTTGTAATTATCAATACTAAGGCTGCCTTGCTCACCAGGTATTGGCGACACCAGTTCACTGCCCAGCGTCATCCCACTATGGATATAGTTAGGCGTAGTTAAGTTGTCACAAAAATCGCCATCATTATCAGACTGCCAAGCCATACCTTGTATCGTAAAATCAAACTCCTCACCGGCTTTTTTATACACATTGCAACTGCTATCGCCCGCTGCACAGCTAGCATTGGCATCAACAGGTTTAACGCATAAGCCGACAGGAAAGCTGACAAATGAGTCTGCGCCCACCATCACTAATCCATCTTCCTCGCCAGTGCCATCGTATTGCGCATTTAATTGCATCTGACCCGCATCAGGGTAATTCACGCTAATATCGGCTTCGCCATTAGCATCAAAATCCAGCGATATCAGTGTGCGTGCGCCAACGGATGTCCCTATATCAGTTGCTGCGCCATTACCGGTTACTGCAACTTGCGCCCCAGATATAACTGAACTCGGCGAAACGTAATCGCTCCAAAAGCCCACATCTTTAGTCACATCAGCAAATTGCGGTACGCACGCTTGTGAGGCATCATCTTTTTTCACCGCAGAAACGCTAATACCAGAGGCAGGTTTATTAGCCAGCTTGTCCGGCACAGTAAAAATAAAGCCGCTGTCAGCAAAATTAAAAGTACATTGCGCCGCTGTGGGGGTATTACCGGCAATGCTACATAAAGTCGTACTAAAAGGTTTAGCGCCTGGTGTTGAACCTGTGACATCTATCGTGACGGGTCCTGCCACATTATTACGCAACTCTAAGTTAGTACTACCATTGCTGAAACTAACCACATTACCACCAATCCAGCCACCGCCAGTGGCAATGGATACAGGGCTTAAGGTTGCCGTGACAAAGTCTGGGACGGTTTGTGAACAATCTGCATTAGCGCAAGCTTTCAAGGTCATCGGCTCAGCATTACAGGTTAACGCCGCACCAGTATGAGTGAATTCAAAATGGTCTATCACCACCCCTATCGGGTTGGAATCAAGCGCACAAATTTCAACATTATCAATTTCATGGTTATTAGTTGCCCCACCTGTCGAGCCTGTTAATGACAGTAAAAAATCAGTAGGGACATCAGACTGGTTAGGTTCTGATGCGGCATCAAAAGGGGAAATAAGCATTACGTAACCGTTGCCATCACCAGTGTCACGCTCAACACTGACCATAGATTGTCCAGCCACTTGGGAGTCAACAGTTATACGATAGCGATGATTTGCATTTTCATTATTATCGACCGTAGGCGACAAACAATCTCCATTAGGGTTATTTTGACCATTATTACAAGTACCACGTAGATAATCATAACCACTAGTACCTGAACCTGAGCCACGAACGGCTACAGACTGCTGTCTTCTACCAGGTCCTCCAGGGCCTCCCTCGGTAGAAAAGTTACCATATTCATCAATACCAAAACCTAACCACCCGCCAGCAAAACCATCGACATTCGAACGAGCACCGTAACCTAATGGACCACCATATGAACCTGGTTGAGGAGTAATTGAGGCATCGGATAACACAAAAGCGATACCATCAGCACCGCTACCAGCATAGGCGTAATGATCAAATTCAATAGTCACTAAGTTATCGGCTGCTGGGAAAAGTCGCTGATATGTCGATGACGTCGCCTGATTACCAGCAGCTTCGGTTATCCGAAGTCGACTATTCACAATAGCAGGAATAAACCCACCACGACTTTCAGAAACCACCCAATCATCACCCACATCACTGCGAGTAAAGTCATCAGTAAAACATTGGGTAAGCGGTTCTATTTTTTCCAATGCAATAAAGCTATATTCCTCCCATCTGTGACGTCTTGAATCATTAAAATACTTATCCTCGTCAATAATCATACTGACTTTATCGTTACTTAACTTGCACCGTCGTAACCATCCACCATCACGACCCAAACTAGCCGTTTGTCCAGCAACAAAAATAGGTGTCTCAGTAAAACCATCCAAGTCTGTACTGAAGTTACATTGAAGCTCAAAGTCCTGTCCTCCGCCAATGTTTTCAAATGTCTGTGCATTGCCAAAATGATAATTAAATTTGTCACCATTAAGCTCGAGTGCTTCATCGCCAGAACCTGACCCTTCCTCAACGCTTAAATAGGCGATGGTTTCAAAGTCCAGCTCATCGTTCAATAAATTACCGGGCTGACATCGACTATCCTTGAACACTTGGGCTGCATCCATGGCCAATTGAACACCTGAACCAGAAAACTTCGAAGTCCCCGTTAACCAGCAATCATTATTGCGAGTCTGTAATTGATTCAATAATACGTTTTGCGAACTTGCTAAAGGGACATCTATATAAGGCGATCTTGAGCCAAGCAGTGCTTTATCATACTCAACGGTGCCAGCAATGAGTTGCGTCCCATTCGATAGCTCATGAGTCCCTTCGGTCACTGCTATCCAGTGAATTTCAGGCATAAGAGTGCCTATATCGCCAGGGGTATTATCTTTCTTAACCGGTGCAACTTGTTCCCAGCTGAAACCTTGAGTAGATATTGTTTCTGGTTTCAATACCACAGAAGCTGGTTCATCATCTTCAGGATCATTTTCTGAAATCGTCGGCATCAAGAAAATAAGCGGTGTTGAGCCTGCAGGAAAGGCGCTTTCGAATTCCACATTTGATGTGGTTGATTTGCCATATTGGATGTGAAATGGGATAACAGGATCCGTGGGAGTACCTATATGTCCATCACCGTTCATAACTAAGTATTTGGAAGTCACACGACCAAAAATAGTGCCTGAATTAATTGTTATTCTATTCTCACTATAAACATCAGCATTGATTTCAGCATTAATGTTTGTGCCGCTAACATCCTGATTATTTATTGTTAAATCGTTATAGGTAATTACCTGAACACCGGCTTCTTGTAGGGAGTTAATTGTCCCACCATTAATTTGCGAGTTGTCATTGATAAATATTCGTACCGCACCGCTAGTTTCAATTTTACTTGGCGCATCAAGCTGAAGCGACTTTATCCAATAATCCCCAGCAGGAAATTTCAAAATAGAACCTTGTCCAGCCCTTAGAGAATGGAATCGGTACTCGTTATTTACCCCTGAAAAAGTAACAGTACAATCGTTAAAAAAACTCAGCTCATTAAACTGAGTGTCTCCGTTATCGCCTAAGCTAATCTGTTGTCCTGAATTACAAAAGCCAATACTGCCAGCGGAGCCGTTACTAGACTCGAAAGCTTGGTTACCATTCATTTTAAGGCCTTGAATAGAAGAGCCTGTAACCGTACAAAAACGTGGGCTGCCATCAGCAGCATCACAACTGTCTGCGGGTAAGCCATTATTGGTGTTTACTGAACAAAAAGTTAAATTATTTCCTTGAGTTCCGCTTATATCAGAACCAGGATTAATAGTCAGTTGAGGGTCAGTAATAGTGTTACAGCTACTACTATTGTCAGAATGATGCCCTTGAACAATAGCAGGCCAGATTGCAGATTCATCGATCACGTCAAACGCAGACACTTGGGATGTACTACCAAAAAGTAATACCCATAATAAAAGCCATTTTCTAGACAAACTAATTCCCACGGGCTTCCACCTCTACTTGTCGATTAACCCGCAGGCAATCTGTTGTAGCCGCATCGCCGCTACAATTACCGGTTTCACAAACTGCATAGCTAAGAATGCTATATTGGGTCACGCCGTTAGCCACCGTAGGGGTACAAATCACTGAAACTCTACAGCCGTGAAAACCAACGGTTGATGGCGCTATCCAATCGTGGCGAACTGAACTACAAACACCAACGCCACCAGCAACCGGAAATAAACTTGCTAATTCAGCATCTGCGCCGCTATTGGCGGCAAATAAGGCTCTGGCGCCCCACACTTCAAGATTGACGGCATCATCACCATCTTCCAGCATCCGAATTAATGTGCCAGCCAGTAAAAACATGACAATTAAGACAAAAATAGCAATCACCAAGGCGCTGCCTCGTTGACGTCTTGCTATTAAGCCACTAGCGCTTAGTGCCTTGTTTAAGGGGTTATGGAACATTCGTCACCTTAACTTGATGCTGATATTTGAACGTTTCGCCATTAACACTAAATCTGGGTTCAATATGGACTATGGCATTTCGCATTAGGTTTTGTTCAGTCAGTTTAATAGCAGGCTCTAGTAGCAGATTGTTACTAACATTTTCTGCCATCAATACCGCAGTGCCCATTTGCGATGGTGCGGGCTGACTCGCTATATAGCCATAGTCAGCGTAACGATAAAGTTTTACCTCACTATTGCCTATAGGGCTTTCAAAACAATAACTAATAGGCTGACTAGCAAAGTAAATTCGCTTAATTGGCGACTGCTCGGCAAATTGAGCTAGGCCAGTAAATGTTAGCGTAAGCACATTGGCTGAACTTGAACTTGATTGCAGTTCAAATCGTTTGTTTCTGCTGGCTTGATATACATCGTTAACGCCGCTGCTATTGCTAGCGAGTGGATAAACCAGCGCATATTGCCCTGCATTAATGCTAATGCCATTATCAATCACTGTGCCGGTGACAAGGGCATCATCAGGGTAAATGGGCAGCTCAAGGTAACTGGTGCTGGAATCAATGGGCAATAATTCAATACATTGATAACTGCCACCTGTTGCAGTGCGTAATCTGACGCTATTTGGCACTGCATTACGAATATCACGGGTCATGCGTTCAACCGCAAAACGGCTTTGGCTGAGCACTTGATCAATTGAGCTTGATTCAACAAAAATACGGGTACCAAAAATAATAAAACCGCTAACCCCAACCACCAGTATGCCCAAAATCAAAATGACGGTGACCATTTCAATTAAGGTAAAACCGACCTGTTTAGCGCCTAATTTCGACAATCCTTTTGCCCGTTGCAGTAAGCCCATTAGTAATTACTCCTTACCGCTTGGTAAGTGATCACTTCACCAGCAGGTGTAGTGACATCTACAGTAATTAATTTTTCGGCTTGGCCGTTAAGGTATGACACATCAACTTCTAACTCATAGCCCAAATACACCTCGGCGTAGGTCTGGTTTGAGTCAAGCATGAGACTGCTAATATTCAAGCCTTTGTAATCATCCACATCATTGAAATTATTACGGCTTTCACCGTTTGGCCCCAGCGTGGTTGAACAAGCTACCCCAGCAGCAGAATTACACGCTGGTATACCACCATTTGGATCGGTATTTTCATCAAAGCGCTTACCCCAAATCTCATTCATCACCGAATGGGCAAGCTCTGCAGAGCGAACTCGGGAAAGTGTTTCAACAGCGCGATCGGCTTGGGGTAATAACATTGAAGTCATCAGTACAATAGAAATGCTTAACACCAGCATTCCCACCACTAATTCAATCAAGGTAAAGCCTGATTTTTTAGTCGTAAAAGCATTAAATGGGGATAATTTATAGGCCATGAATGTAGCCCTCTGATTCCATTGCAATCCCCAAGGTTTCATCGGCTACCGCATTAAAACACAAGCCTGAGCAATTAATGTTTGAGCGGCCATAATTATCAAAATCTAAAAAGAAGGTCGTCGCGCTTGTACTGGCCAGCTCGATATAAGCGCCACCCTGAAAAGCTTGTTCCACTTCTGTTCTCAACAGGTTTGCGGTATTACAGCTTGCGGAGGCGGTGTTAATCGTTTGCGAATAGTGGCTAAGCTGATAACCCGTTGGCGACACACTAATACGATAACAACGATCGCTATTATTCATTGCTCTTAACTGCACTTGGCGCAGCTCACTGATAAATTCATTTCGCAGAGAATACGCGCTATAGCTGGACTGAGGAATGAGCCTTGGGATCACAAACACAGCGATAATCCCTACGATTAGAATCGTAGTCACCAGCTCAACTAAGGTAAAGCCACAATGAACGCGTTTATGTTTAAGCCCGAGTGAAAAGATCGTTACCACCTATCAAAAAGTAAATCAGTTATATAGTATGGCAAAATATAGCATAAACGTCTTGATATCCTTTATTAAAATTGCCATTTAGCCTATTGATAATGTTAGCCAGTAGTAAGCTTACATACTGAAATACTGCCAATAAAAAAGCCTGCGTAAGCAGGCTTAGTATTAAGTTAAATCAATATTAACAAGCTGAAGCGACTGGTAATGTTGAAAATGTTGGGAGTTTATTCTCTCCAGCACTTTCGGTATAAGTCAGTTTGCAAGCTTCAGGAGCGCCTACTTGAACGATCTCAATAGATTTAGGCTCATCTGCAGCAGCAGATACCACGGTAAAATCCCATTCATCGTCTGAAATATCTACCGCTTTTAATAATTCAGCTTCTGTTGCTGCAATATAACCAAATACTGTTTCAGCATCCGCTGCAGCACCAATACTTACTGAACCTGGGTTGTTCTTTTCTTCACCAGCAAGGATTGCTTTTGAATATACAAGGCTATTAGCACCTTGAATCGCCGCTTTAACACCTTGTAAAGTTGATACACGAGCATCACCTTGCAAATTGATAAATTTAGGCGCTGCGGTCACCGCTAAAATACCTAAAATAATAATCACTACCACTAATTCAATTAGCGTAAAACCTTGTTGCTTTTGCATATATAAAAACCTTGAATAAAAATGAATAACTTCAGCTCAAAAATTACGAGCTTACCCCTTTATGGCAACAATTTTATCACTCCTTTATGAGTATCATGTGTTACCGAGGTTACACAGCAGAAAAAATATTCCCTTTAAAAACAAAAAAGCCTGCATAAGCAGGCTTTTAAACTAGTTAGCTTATTCTAACAATTTGAAGGATCTGTCTCGACTGCATATTGTGGTAATACGCCATCTGAAGCTTCTGTGTATTGAAAGTCACAAGTCGCTGGAGCACCTTTTTGCCAAATTGTAACCATACTAGCTGAGTCGTCATCAGGAAAAATAACCCAATCAGCACCTGTATCATCAGCAGTTGCTACTGTAGGGTCAGTGGCTGAAGTTCCAGGATCAAATGTGACATCCAAAGCTTCTTCCAAGTCGGCTTTTGTCGCTTTAATATAACCATAAGCAATATTTAAGCTTTCAGTACCAGAACCATCAATATCTAGAGTATCTTCATCCTCAGATTCTTTACCTGCCAAAGCTGCTTTAGAATAGACTAATGTATTACCACCTTGGATAGCAGCTTTCATGCCAGCTAAAGCAGAAACTCTCGCATCACCCTGCAGATTAATAAATTTAGGTGCTGCGGTTACCGCTAAAATACCTAAAATAATAATCACGACAACTAGTTCAATTAATGTAAAACCATTTTGCTGTTTCATAAAGACTCCTATTAACAACCGTTATCAGTAATCACATAAGTAGGGATTGTATTAGCATCAGCAGCTTCGGTATAAACCAACTTACAAGCTGTAGCATCTGTTCCTGTCACTTCTGCTGGTGAACCATTTTGAGTGATGGTTAGAGTCGGTGTAGAAGATGTATCAGCAACGACAATCCACTCTGAATCACTACCAACTGCACCAAAGTCGGCATCAATGGCGTTATTAAATTCATCCATATCAGCTTGAAGGTAGCCAAAATTTGTCACAGCAAGTTCTTCTGCACCTATATCGACACCTTCGTCAGTACCCCAATCTGCTATTGCTTTTTTCTCATGACCATCAATCGCCGCTCTAGCAAACACTAACCCGTTAGCGCCTTGAATAGCACCTTTAACACCTTGCAGTGATGCTTGACGTGCATCTGACTGCAAATTAATAAATTTAGGCGCTGCGGTTACCGCTAAAATACCAAGAATGATAATAACTACTACTAGCTCAATTAATGTAAAACCTTGTTGCTTACGTTTGATTTGCATAATGTCGACCCTCTTTAAAAAATAAAATTTATGGCATTTACAACATTACTGAATAATCCTTATTCAGTAATTAACTATTACTTTCAGCGTGATTAAGGCTTTAGTTACCTTAATCAATAAATTAATCGTTACTAAAACTGAATACTTGGCCAGTACCTGGATTATAAGTCACACCTTTTGCTCCAGCGGTATTTAAGCTCGGTGTTGGCGCCGGAACACCTGTATTGGTATTCAAGGTTAATGAAGCAATTTGATGATAGACACAAACATCAATACTTTGAACCACTGAGCCATCGATACCGGTAGCCGTTCCGCCAATACCCTTTTCAACTTTTACTGTGTAGCGTAAATCACGCGCGTCTTCAGTATAGATGTCGTTACGAGGGGCACTTTGCAGCACACTATTAAACACTTCCTGACACGTTAGGTCAGTCATTGCTGTAACGTCAGTATTTGTACGACCTGTCGGAAAACCAAAGCGAGTATCTAAAGAAACAACCGTGCCATCTAAAATCACAGAGGTATTACGACGACCGTCCACTTCCCACTGGGCGCGAACAAAACCCACCGCAGTCGCCAAACCACCAGCAACACCTTCGACACTGGCGTTTTGCGCATCTTCAGTGACATTTAAAAAACGTGGAATTGCGGTTGCCGCTAACAAGCCTAGAATGACAATAACAATAACCAGTTCGATTAAAGAAAAGCCTTGTTGCTTCATTTTCATATAAAATACCTCTATTGAGACTGACACCTATTTGAGCTGCAGTCATACTGCCTATTGTTAACTAGCTAAAGCTTATATGTAAATAATTTTAGCACTTAATGTAGATTAAACACCTGTATCGATTAAAATTTAATCTGACCCGGTAAAAATAACCCGCCCCGATGAAACCTGATAACTAATGCTACCACTTTGCGCTGTAGCGAAATGACAAATCTCTAATTCGGTTTGGTAATTTACCTTAACTCCCATATCTAGCAAGTTGCTTGCCATCAATTGTTGCCATAACTCAACACAACCCTGTGCGGAGGCGGATTTTAGCATTGGCCAGCCAAAAGTCGACATCAAAATAATATTATCCTCCCCAGCCAACTTATCATTTTTAAGTTGTTTAGCTGAACCTGAAGCTAGGTTTTCCCAACTTAACTTCAAGCGCTGAGGCTTGCCCTGACTAAGCCACTGGCTTTTTACCATCGCCAGCACATACAGCAGCCGATTATGTTCTCGGTGGATACTTTGAGCGCCGATACTCTCGACGCTTGCAAAATGTTTCGCTCCGATAACAACCATAATCACGAGCACTAAGGTGATGCTGATAATACGGATATAGCTCTTAACCAAATTATTTTCTGATTGCTGTTGTTTTTGCATTATGCAATTAACTCAAACATTGTGGCGTTATGCATTGTTAGCCACCTTTGACCACATTGAGCATATCCCACATTGGCAGATAAATACCCAAGGCCAAAATTAATACAATGCCTGCTACAAAGCCAATTAAAATCGGCTCTAATTTGGCGGTTAAATTCTTTAAATCGTAATCCACTTCACCTTCATAAAAATCAGCAGCATCATTAAGTAATTTATCGATTTGACCGGTTTCTTCGCCTACTGCCACCATCTGCAGCACTAATGGTGTAAATAAACCACTGTGGTTTGACACCCTTAGCATTGATTCACCAGATTCAATTCCGCGGCGCATGGCAACAATACGGTCATGCATATAACTATTATCTACGGCATCTGCCACTAAACTGAGCGCTTGAGTCATAGGCACACCCGCTCCCAACATCATCGAGAAACTGCGGCAGTAGCGCGATAAGGTTGAGCGTTCAATGATTGAGCCCACCGCAGGAATATGTAATTTCCATTTGTCCCATTGTCGCTCACCTTTTTCGGTGTGATGCCAATATCGAATGCTGACAATAATGGCCACTAAAACCACTGTCATTACATGCCAATAATTAACAAATAAATTAGAGGTGTTAATTAAAATTTTAGTTGCCCACGGCAGTTCGGCGCCAAAACGGGAAAACATATCAGCAAACTTTGGAATAACCATGATGTTCAACACCACCATGGCAATACCGATGGCTATCAGTACGAATATCGGATAACGCATAGCTGACTTTATTCGGCGGCGAGTCTCTTGCTCTCGTTCGATATAGCCAGATAACTGAATAAAAGCATCTTCCAATTTACCGGTGTTTTCACCCACATGAACCATAGAGATAAACAGCGAATCAAAAATATCTTGATGCTGATTCATGGCGGCAGATAAAGGGCGACCTGAGGTTAATTGCTCTGAAATATCATTAAGGGCATCTTTCATTCGTTGGGAATGCGTAGTTTCAGCCAAACCTGCAATAGCACGCAAAATTGGAATGCCAGAGCGAGTTAACGAATACATTTGCCGAGTAAAAATTTGTAGCTCTTCTAATGACACCTTTTGAGTAAAAATACCGCCAAAATTAAAAGGCTTGGTCGGTTTTACTTCACGCAGCTCAAGGGGAATAATGCCACGAGACATTAACGCATCTGCGGCGCTATTCTCGTTAGCTGACTCAATTAAGGCAGTAACGGCAGCGCCTTGGGAGTTTCGTCCTCGATACTGGAATGTCGGCATAATTAGACCCCTGAAGCAATATTATGCAGAGCGGGGGGCTCCATTCGCAGCTCACTGACATCTTCAACCAGTTTGGCTACCTCTTCTATGGTTGTCATGCCATTAAATAGATATTCAAATGCTGAGTCTGCCAGCGGCACAAAACTTGGGCTTTGCTTGGCGGCATGGGCAAAGTCTTGCGGGTTACCGGTGCGCATCGCATCCACCATGGCATCATCAAGCTCAAGAATTTCAAAAATACCTATACGACCACGGTAGCCGGAGCCATTACAGCTTTGACAACCTGTACCTACTTTAAAGTTGGCTTGGCTAGGATCTTTTTTGCTTACGGCGTTAATCCAGGCTAATTCGCCTGCTGTGGCTTGGTAATCAGTCACACAGTTCGCACATACGCGGCGCACTAACCGCTGGGCAATAATCACCCTTAGCGCACTGGCAACTAGGTAACTGGCTGCGCCCATATCGAGTAAACGTAGCGCACTGGTAATGGCATCATTGGTATGCAAGGTCGATAACACAAAGTGACCGGTTAATGCGCCTCGAAGGCCAATTTCGACGGTTTCTTGATCACGCATCTCACCCACCATGATGATATCGGGATCTTGACGTAAGGTGGTACGTAGTACATTGGAAAAATCTAAGCCTATCTTATGATTTACCTGTACTTGGTTAATCCGCGGCAATTGGTATTCCACCGGATCTTCAACGGTAATGATCTTAGTATCAGCTTTGTTCAACTCACTTAAAATGCCATACAAGGTGGTGGTTTTACCGCTACCAGTTGGCCCTGTCACTAACAGCATGCCGTGAGGTCGCTTAATCTGTTTACGAATGCGCTGCAAAATATGGTCCGGCATACCGGTTTCATTCAACGTCAGTAAGCCTGCTGATTGATCCAATAAACGCATTACCACCGACTCACCATGATAAATCGGCATGGTAGACATACGTATATCAATTTTGTGGCCTTTTACCTCTATATTAAAACGGCCATCTTGTGGCATACGCTTTTCAGAGATATCAAGTCCAGCCATTAGCTTTAAACGCAGTACTAATGCTGAGGCAATATTGACTTCATCTAAGGTGTTTTCATGTAACTGACCATCGATACGCTGACGAATACGCAGTACTTTTTCACCGGGTTCAATATGAATATCCGAGGCACGCATTTGCACAGCATCTTCAAAAATCGACTGTAATAATTTAACCACTGTGGTTTCATTATCACTGTCACTGTTGGTGATACTGGCCAAGTCGAACATGTCATCTGCGGCATATTCTTCTTCTAATTCACCCGCGATTTTTGCAATTTCATCGGTGCGTCGATAGAGGTTATCGAAGGCATCCAGTAACTGTCGCTCTGGCGTCACCGCAATGGTCAATTTTTTCGGTGCTACAAACACTTCAAGGTGATCGATTGCTTGTAAATCAGCAGGATCGCTCATCGCCAAGGTCACGCTGTCAGCGGTGGCTTCAACGACTAAGGCGCGATACCGGCGCGCCTGTACTTCAGGGATCAAACTGACCACTTCAGCAGGAATAGAAAGACGACTGATATCTAAATAAGGCAGATTAAGCTGCTGGGATAAAAACTTCAGTAATTGATCTTCAGTAATACAGTTAAGATCAATTAAGGTACGACCGAGTTTTTTTCCGGAATTACGCTGCTCCGCTAAAGCCTGCATTAACTGATCGTTTGAAATAATGTGTTCTTGAACTAGTAGATCGCCCAAACGCATTTTCAATTTAGGTTTCATTGGCTACCTCCTAGTTGAATTAAACGCTGCTCTATATAAGTCATAGCACCCGTTGATAAACCTCTATATGACATTGCCTTTCGATAAGCATCTGCCGCCTGAGGGTATTGTTGTTGTGAATCTAACGCATAAGCTAAGCCCATCCACCAGCGCGCTTGCGAGGGTTCAATGGAAAGTAATGAGCGATAAGCCGCTTCTGCCAGTGCAAATTGACCTTCTTGTTGTGCAATATCACTTTGTAACATCCACTTGTCTCTGGCCCATTCGCTGTTATCGTCTATCTCACTCAAGGTATTGAGCGCTTTATTGGGACTAAACGCGGCGATTTGCACTTTTGCCTTTAAGATGGCTAATTCAACCTCTTCAGGAAAAAGGCTCACCCCTTGGGCTAAAATTTGCTCGGCTCTGCCTAAGTTATTGACTGAGTAATACAGCGCGGCGAGTTGCTTTCTTGCTTGATGCATAGAAGGCTGCAGTACTAAAGCTTCATAATAATTTTTAATCGCTTGATCAATTTTTTGCTGCTGCTCAGCCACTTCTGCTGCGTCGAATTTTTTCTTCGCTAATTGTTCATTAGTTAAGGTCACTTCTTTAACCGCCATGTGACCTTTTTGATTTACATTGGCCACGGTTGCACTGCTGCTTGAACGGCGATGTTGGGCAAAATGCACTTTTACATCCGCCGTTTTATCAGCCACTTTGACGGCTTCAGGCTCAACCAGCGTTTGGTGTTGTGTTACTGCCTTAGCTTCTGCGCTGAGGCTTGCTGGCTCACTAACGACTATGTCTTGTTGCTCAGCTAACGCTACATTTACTAGCTCTACATTTGCTAGCTTTGATTGCTGGTTAGCATCAGTTTCATTTAGCTTACTTTTATTTAGATCACTTTCTTTTAGCTCAGCGCCTGCAAGCGGATCCGAGGTTTTAATCTCAGCCTCAGTAATATTATTCTCAGTCTCTTGCTGCGCTATGGTTACCTTCGCACTGGCATTGCTAGTATCAGCCTTAGACTGAAGATTATGCTCAGCCAAAGGCTGCAGGTTTTGTAATTGCTTACCTTGTTGATAAAGCATGAAGCCTAATATCAACATGGTAATTATCATCACCAGCGCGATGAATAAGCCTCGGTTCGCCCCCATTGCTGAGCCAGATGTTGATTCTGGTTGCAACTGACTGTGGAATTGCACTTTGGGAGTAACAAAAGCCTCAGTCGTATTGGCAGCGCCATTTTCATCTACTGCGGTTTGCTGGCGCTTATCTAAATCTTTTAAAACTTTATTTATTACGCTCATATTGACTCACTTAAAACAGCTAACCAGTCAACATCGACAATATATAAACATGTCAGTGATGCGCTAATAATTAATATAAAAAATACCCAAGCATTTATGGTATTGCTGGGTGATAGATGTGTGGCATCTTCAGTATCGGCAATGGCTGCGCGGCAATGTGATGTGCTTATTTGCGCTCGCCCTTCTGCATAACACAGCAACATGGCTTTATTAGCAATTACATTAACTAACCGTGGTATGCCTCTTGCCGCTTGGGCGATTAATTTAATATCTTTATCACTAAACAAACCTTTGCCTTGGTAGCCTGCAACACTTAAGCGATAATTAAGGTACGCTTTAATTTCATCCCATACTAATGGCCTAAGGCTATAACTAAAGGTGATCCGCTGTTTTAGCTGCCGTATTGCTGGGTCTTGTAAGCGCTTATCTAGTTCTGGCTGACCAAACAACACCACTTGAATTAACTTGGCGCTTTCAGTTTCTAAATTGGTAAATAGCCGCAGCGTTTCTAAACTGTTATTAGGTAAGGCTTGAGCTTCATCGAGCACCAGAATCACTTTAAAGCCTTGGCTGTTGAGCTCAAGTAAACGGCTTTGAATTAAGCTGGTAAGTTGCTGCTGATTGAGGTTTTCAGTTAATAAAACCCCGAGCTCCGCCGCTAACGCCCAACGAAGCTCGTCAGGGGTTAAATAAGGGTTCGGTATATATGCGCAGTGATAATTAGTCGGTAAATCGTTCATCAGCTTACGACAAATCAGCGTTTTACCTGTCCCTACCTCACCAGTTACTTTAATAAAGCCTTCACCATTAGCGATGGCAGTTTGCAGCACTTGTAACGCCTCCACATGGGGCGTCAAACCAAAGAAAAACTGTGTATTTGGCGTAAGCGTAAACGGTAACTGACTCAGGCCAAAGTGCTGCTGATACATAATGTTTGCTCGTGCTTACATCGCTATTCTTGCTCTGGGTACCAACGATCTAACAGGTCTTTTGAACGTTTTAGCTCATTGGTCCAGGTGTCTGCGCCAACAACCGTAGGCTTAAGCATAATGATAAGCTCGGTTTTTTTGGTTGATTTACTGCGGTTGGTAAATGCTTCCCCTAAGAAAGGAATATCACCCAGTAGCGGCACTCTAGAGACAATTTCAATATTCTCGCTCTTCATTAGGCCACCGATCACCACCACATCACCTGATGACGCTTTTATCACAGTGTCAGATTCACGGATTTCACTTTGCGCTAATGGCAGCTCTAATGATGAGCCACTCACTTTAATTTCTTTGATTTGCTCAGACACATCAATCACTGATGGATGAACATGCAACAAGACATTGCCTTCACCATCAATTTGCGGGGTCACATCTAAGGCTATCCCCGAAAAGAATGGCGTGAGTTCAACTTGCGGCGTGGTCACTGGCGTTGTTCCTGCAACCGTGGTTGATGATACGTCAGTAACAAAGTACTCATCATTACCCACTTTGATCACTGCTTTTTGGTTGTTAGATGCGGTCACCCGAGGGCTTGAAAGTACATCTACATCCCCTTGGGTATCCAGCAGGCTTATCATGGTGCTAAAGTCGGTACCGGTTAAGCTGACAGAGGTCACCCCACCTATCACATTAGTAATTTGATCGCTTAAGCCATTACCCGGTGAAGTGCCAAAACTAATGTCTGTGCTACCTGCATGGCCTAATACGTTATCCCATTGAATACCTTGCTGATAACCATCAGATAAGGTCACTTCTAAAATCTTGGCTTCCAGAATAACCTGACGCTGTAAGTGGGTTTCTGCAATATTTAAAAAGGTGCTGACTTGGCGTAGCTCGTTTGGAAAAGCCCTCACAGTTACTAAGCCAGCTTGAGGGGTAATCACCACTTGGCGTCCACCACCGGTATCGCCAATAATTGATACTAAGGTTTTTTCTAGCTCACCCCAAAAATTTGACTTGGTGGTCGAGCGAATAAAGGTGCCGTTGGTATTATCGTTACCATCGTTATTGCTATTATTACTGCTGTTATTTGAGCTATTGCTATTACTGTTATTTGAACTATTGCTGTTTGAATTAGAGTTTGAGTTGTCATTACTATCTGAGATACGGCCAGAACTGACAGAGGTTAGTGATAAGCCTTCACGTTCCATATAAATATAATTTAACGGATAGGTTTCAGTGCGCATGCCCGCTGGGAAGATCCGTAAAATACGGCCATCTTGGCTAACTTCATAACCATAAATGTCCTCAATCACTTTAATCACTTCAGAAAGCGTCACGCCATTGAGCGATACAGAAATAGAGCCCGTCACATCAGGATGCACCGCCACACTTAAAGGGGTGCCTTGGACTAAACTTGGGAAAAACACTTTTGCATCAACATCGTTAGCAGACACATCAAAGCGGCGCTCAGTCGGTAAAGATGCACTGGTTCTGCCAAGGGAACTTGAACCATTTAATTCACGCTGCACATCTTCAGGCATTTGCGCTGGCGGCGGGACAATATTTTGCGCCGCTTGTGCTTGCTCAAGAGATTGACTCAGCTCACTTTTAGACGTGGTTGGATCGGGTCTGTCTGTGGTTTGACAACCTAGCAAACATAGAGATAGCAGAGGGGTTATATACTTAATTACATTCATTGTTATTGATTTCCTATCGCTCTGTTATCGATTGAAATAGCGTTAATTTTCTGCCATCAGCTAAATTAACGTATTGCTTTCCAATATATTCAATTCGTACCCCTTCGACACGATCACCAACAAAAAATATTTTGTTGTTAATCACCGCATGGGGTTTATTACTATGCATTATGCTATTAAGTACTAATGAGCCCGGACGATTAACTTGAGTCGATGACACTGCGTAGCCTTTGCCTGGTAGTGTCGGATCTCTCAATGCTTTTGCAAAACTTAAGCTACTGAATAGCAAAAAGCTTAGGCTGATAGCACAGGTGATTATGAGTATCTGCTTATTGTGCAACACTAATAAACTCCTTATTAATACTTAAGGTATAAAGCTCTATTTCTACTGTGGCATTGGGGTGTTGCTCAACATGGTAATCGAGACGCTTCCAATATAATTTGTCTGGCATCGCTTCAATGGACTGAATAAATTTTAAAATAGCAAAATAGCGCCCTTCTAGGGTCAAGCGAATACCATGGCTATATAAGTTCATTTTGTCTTCTTCGCCCACCTCAATAAGTGGCTGCGGGGCGATAGAGGAAAATGACACTAACTTCACATCGTTAATATTACCCAGCAAAGTGGTTAATACTGTCGGCATATAATTGGCTGGCACCATGGAGATCATCTGGCTTTCTAAATTGGCATCCATCTGCTGATTTTGCTGCTCAATCATGGTCAATCTATTGCGATAATCGCTATTAGGATCCATGGCTAATCGCTGCTGATAAAGCGCAATTTGTTGCTCTGAAATATCATTTTCAGATTCAATTTGCGTGACTTGATGTGACAGCTTTAATCTTTCTTTCCAGATAGTTTCAACCGGAATATAAAGCAGCATTGCGACAACAATTATGCTGGCAAGGGCAATCAATACTCTTTCGCGCTGACTAAGCTCATTAAACTGAGTGGCGAGTTTTTGCCATGTTTGCTTCATTGCTTCGCCCCCTGTTCAGCAGTGCTCGCCAACTTAAACGCCAAAGGCTGGTTTTCGCCTCTATCCATTGTCATGGTGGCAAAGGCATAACCTTTAAGGGTTTCAGTGGTTTTTAATCGCTCAACCCATAGCGGAATGCTCTGGGGGTGAGAGCCAAAACCTTCAAATTCAAAATATTGCTGATTAATCACGATACGGTTTAGCCACACAGAACTATCAGATACAGAGGCAAGATCGGTGAGCAGGCCTGCGTAGCCATGACTTATCATGTTATCTCGTTGTTTTATTTCATCTGATAATAATTGCTTTAACTCTAGACGTTGCTGCTCAAGCTCGACTTTAGCAACTAAATCCGCATCCGGTTGACGGGTGGATAATTGCAGCTCTAACGCCGCTTTTTGGTTGTCTAATTGCAACTTTTGCTTTGATAATGCGCCGTGCTGACTGGCAAGAGTCGACTCCAACCAAAAACCAACACCCCAGGCGATAAGGCTGAGCACAACTACGGCGGCAACCGCCAGCATCATGCGCTCAAAAGATAGCCTTAACTTGGCGGGCAATAAGTCTACGCTAAACAGGTTAACCGTGGTTTTGATCACTTAACACCTCCAGCGAGTTGCGCATATGCCATGGCGGCAAAATGACCATTTACTGAGTCGTGTGAGATCACACTGACCGTTTGATTAAAGTTTTGTGCAACCAAAGGCACCAAGGCTTGGGATTCACCACTGATAAGTAAATTAATCGAATGAACTGGCGCTTGGCGTAATTGGCTCTCGAAGTAATCCATTGAGCGTTGGATTTCTAAACTCAAATTATCGGCTAATCCATATTGTAAGTCTTGGGCACTGGCGCTATCTATTTGACTGAAACCGCGCACTCGGCGCTGCATTAATAGCTCGCCTTGCTTAACCACGGTTAATAGCAACTCTTGCCCTGATACATGACTAACAATCATGTGGGCTGACTCATCGTCAAATAAGTGGGTCATGGCAAGTTCTTCAATGCTGATGCCGCTAATGACAAAACCATGATGCTCACAAGCTTGTGCCAATTGTGACAGCTGCGCTTTATTAGCTACCACCACATTAATTTTTCCGGATGTATTTAATGAAGACTCAAAGTAATCTAATTGAATGTTGCCAACAGGCTCTGAAACTAAATCTTTAACCGACCACAATAGCGCCTGAGTTAACTCTTGTGCTTGTACATTGGGTTTGTCGGCAGTGACTAACTGATAAAAGGCTTCGCTCAAAACAATTTGAAGCTTAGCTGCACCAAATTCTTGCTGTAGCATTTCAAAGGCTTTTGAGTAATTATCGCCATTAAAAGCGATTTGATGAATAACACTGTTTTTAGCCGAGTTTACAAAGGATTTTGTTTTTGAATCAGTTTGTTGTTCAGCATTGCTGACAATATTAGTCTGAAAAACTGAAATCGTATCCGCGCCAAGGTATAAGCCTAACTCTGTAGTAGGCTGAGGCTTGCGCCAAAAAGCTAATGTGTTCAAAAAACCATTTTTCATTCAAAACCCTGTGCTTCAATGACTCGCAAATGTAATGACATAGAAAAGCAACTCTACGCAGCCAAAATCAAACCAATTATACAACATCAAAATAGCGCACTTACCGAGATGTCATAACGACTATAGCCAACTAAGACTAAAAAAGTGTCAAAAAAATAACGAGTGTCATTTTAACCTCTAGTCCCTTAATTTTATAGGGTAATATTTGGCTAATTTTCCATTATACATAAGATAGGTTGTTAAACGAAGATATACAAGTTTCACACTTGTTCATCAAACATGCTATCACTGTTAAATGTGCTAAAATCTGCTGAGTAAATGGCCAAAATCTATCATTGCTCCCAGAACGGCTACCGATAACGACCCACTATGAGTCGTTACTGATACAGTAAGATACAATTATTGTACCAATTTATAGCAAAACGCTTTTAAGCTAGCCCAAACAAGGTCAATACTAATGGTTAAAAAAGTCACCTTGGGCGGCACTAACACCGAGAATTTTTAAAGTTTGCCACTCTTCAAAACTGCTGACACCTTCAGCAAATACCTGCACTTCAGCGCGATATAAGCCACCAATTAAGCTACGAATAAACAATTGGTTTTCTGACTTTAAATGGATTTGGTGAATAATAGAGCGATGCAATTTTACTAAGTCAAAATGACACTCTTGAATATAGTGAGTGCCCACAACTTGCAAGCCCACATGGTCAACACACAACCTGGCTCCTATTTTGCGAAGCATTTCGAGCGTGGCTACCAAGTCTTGTTGATGTTTGACCACAATATTTTCAGCCACTTCAAAAGTAAGCCTTGATGCTAAAGGGCGATGCTCAAGTAATGTGGTTTGTAGCCAGCGCGTAAAAGCGCGACTGGTTAGCGAATCGAGGCTTAAATTAACACTAAAATGCTGTTGGTTATTAGCCATTAGCTCGAACAATACAGTTTCAATTAATTGCCGCTCAATTTGCGGCATCAAGCCACATTTGTTGGCCATAGGTATAAATAACGTCGCCCTAACCTCATTACCTTGATTATCAATAGCCCGGCTAAAGACTTCCTGATGACAAGTTGCGCCATCGCTATCAATCACTTTTTTAGTAACAGTCACAAAGCGGCGGTTAACTAAGGTGCTTTCTAAGAAACTGCGCCAACGCACCGATCCTTTGGCGATCTCTTTATCCACAGCGCCTTTGTCATACATAAACCAGTTATTATTTCGTTGCAATTGCGCTGCTTTCAAGGCCATTTCAACTTCTTCAACGATCTGCTGCTGCTGATCGCCAGCCTTATAAAAGGCCGCCCCCAAATGAATATAGTTATCTTGAGAGTCAGACTGATTTTGTAATTGGCTAATGCCAATTTTAAGCAGTTTGCCGGCTAAACTGTCCGCTTCAGCAAGGGAAAGTTGCGGCGCTACCACGACAAATTGATTAAAACTGTAGCGAGCAAAAATGGACTCTTCAAATCTCACCAGCAACCTTTGTACAGCTTGCACTAAGTCATTAAGCTGCTCATTCACTTCTTCAACACCATGTTGTTGCTGCAATAAATCTAAGTCGTCAAAGTTCATCAGCACCACTACTCCATGAGCAATCATGGTTTCTTGGTGCGTTAACGCCTCCAAACGGTTTTCAAAAAATATGCGGTTACCAATGCGGGTGCTGGGATCCAAAAAGGTATTCGAGCGAATAAACTGATCAAAACGGCCACGCTCTTTTTGGGCATCTTGCAGTTGCACAAGTAACTTTGTCATGGCACGGTTAATCAGTCGTGGTCTGGCCTTAGCCGCATATTGCAATGCTTGTTGATGCTCTCCATCCAAAATCAAATGACTACGCTGAGCAATATGTTCAATGCCGTCTAACTCTTCAGTAAACCAGCGCAATCCAAAACGGACAAACAGTCCAATGGCGCTTAAAGCAATAAACAAGCTGATATATTCATACCACCCCAATTGTTGAACTAGATAAGGCTGAGGCAAATTTAGCTCCATCGCTAAATTAGACGACTTATCAAGCGTATGCTTATATAGAGTGGGATATTGATCTGCCGTAGGGGAGTAATACTCAAATAAAATATCATCACCACGGGTCAACTTAAATGAATTGGCGTTAAAAGCCATCAGCATAGGCGGTAGCCATGCATGTAAATCCCACTGATACTTGGGTTGGCTCTTGGATTGGTTTGCGGATTGGCTCTTAGATTGATAGTGTTCAACTAACATCAACCCTAACTTATCGACTTTTTGCTGCTGAAATTTATAGGTCAGTTGCGTGAAACTGACCATAGCACCCACCAAAAAAATAAAGCCCACAGCCGTGAGCGATAACAGCCAAAAACTGATCAGCTTTTTGGTTAGCATTTTCGTTAATTTCATTTATCAGCATCCTGCTTAAACACAGCACTCAAGGGGAATTAGTTATTGTTATTTTATTGCGAGTACATTTTTATTATTAGAGAAATAGTTTAGAAAAATAATATTAAAATCACATGTTCAGTTTATGCTAAACGCGTTTACTTTATACTAATAGTCTCGCCTTATATTGAACGCGTCATACTATCACTTGTTTAATAAAAAAATGCTGTCGCAGTTTTAAAAAAGTGAGCTTAGGCTTAATAATCTTATTTAGCTATATTATCTGCTGCAATCTTGCAAAAATAATAGTGACATTTACTCAGCATCATTTAATTATAGCAGTCAAACTCGTTTATTATTAACGCCATTTTCAGCCAATAAAAAAGGGGCTAATGCCCCTTCTAACTAAGGTGAATATCTAACCATTAATAGATTAATAGTCAGTGGGTACCTTATCTAATACCGCGACACCTGAATCAATGGCCGCCTGAGATACCGCACTGGCGATATTTTTCAATAAACGAGGGTCCATTGGCTTAGGCAGCACGTACTCTGGGCCAAAGCTTAATGAATTAACATGTGGGTAGGCTGCTAATACTTCTGCGGGAACCGGTTCTTTAGCAATTGCCGCTAACGCTTTAACTGCAGCAATTTTCATTTCATCATTAATGACACTGGCTCGAACGTCTAATGCGCCCCTGAAAATGAAAGGAAAACACAATACGTTATTCACTTGGTTTGGGTAATCACTACGGCCGGTACCCATAATCAAATCTTGACGGATTGAGTGAGCCAACTCAGGTTTAATTTCAGGATCTGGGTTTGAACAAGCAAAAATAACCGGTTTTGGTGCCATTAGCGCAATGTCATCAGCAGTTAATAAATCAGCGCCAGAAAGCCCCAAGAATACGTCGGCATCCTTAATCACATCTTGTAAGGTACGCTTGTCTGTGTTGTTAGCAAACAAGGCTTTGTATTCGTTAATGTCTTCACGGCGAGTATGGATCACGCCTTGTCTGTCGAGCATGTAAACATTTTCACGCTGAGCGCCACACTTAACAATCATGGTCATACAAGCAATGGCCGCAGCACCTGCACCTAAACAAACAAATACTGCGTCTTCAATTTTTTTGCCTTGAATTTCAAGTGCGTTCAACATGCCTGCTGCAGTTACGATAGCCGTACCATGTTGATCATCATGAAACACAGGCACATTACAACGGGCAATAAGCTCTCTTTCAATTTCAAAACACTCAGGCGCTTTGATATCTTCTAAATTAATGCCGCCAAAGGTATCTGCAATCGACTCAACCGTATTAATAAAATCTGCCGTAGTTCTGTGCTTCACTTGAATATCAACTGAATCAATATTGGCGAAACGCTTAAACAGTAATGCCTTACCTTCCATTACAGGTTTTGATGCTAATGGGCCTAAGTTACCTAAGCCTAAAATTGCCGTACCGTTAGAAATCACCGCAACGGTATTACCTTTATTAGTATAACGATATGCGTCATCAGGGTTTGCCGCAATTTCTCTTACCGGCTCTGCCACACCAGGACTGTATGCCAGCGACAGATCATGACTGGTTTGCGCTGGTTTAGTGAGGGTTACAGCAGTTTTACCTGCAACTGGGAATTCATGGTAATCGAGAGCTTGTTGGCGAAAATCTGGCATTGTATTTTCCTGAGTGAGGCAAGTGATACGGCGAAGTAAAAGTAATTCTGCGAAAACGAGGCCAGTTAAAAATAACTTGAGATCAAACTAATCCGTCAGCGATCGCTTTCTGCTGGGATTATAAATCAAAAAATAACAAAAGTTACCTTTAATAATTAGAATTTGGTCAAGTTATATTTTTTAATCAAAAAATTAACCATCACATTAAGAATCAAGGACTTAAAAATGTAGAAAAATAACAAGATTTGCTAATAAAAACCGTAAAATGCTACTTAAACTTGTCAAAAGTTTGTCTAAATAACAATATTATTATCTCAGTTGAGTTTATATAATTTATAACCAAAAACTTTATTCAGCTGAAAATAAATTTGTGTAAAAAGTGACAGCTACAAAAAAAGACGCCGAAGCGTCTTTTTCTTAAAATAATTGCAAGAGCAATTATTTTTTACCAAGTGCACCAAAGCGCTTGTTGAATTTGTCGATACGACCACCAGTGTCTACAACTTTCTGAGTACCAGTGTAGAATGGGTGACATGCGCCACATACGTCCAAGTGCAAGTTTTTACCAGCAGTTGAATTTACTTTAATGATGTTACCACAAGTACAAGTTGCAGTAATTTCAGCGTAGTCTGGGTGGATACCTGTTTTCATTTGGATTACCTTTTAATAGAGGCCACGTCGCTCTCCCAACCCGAAGTTGAGCACCACATGCGTTAATAACAATAGTGTTTTAGGCGCGCAATAGTACAGTATGTGTCCAGACCAAACAAGTGCTATTTATTGGCTACGGTGTTTAGCTTCTATCGACTCAAATTCAAGCTTCGCATCAGCCTTTGTTATATATTGATTCAACTGAACTTTTGTCGGGCATCGCAATGGCACATCTTGTTTGATTAAGTGAATTTTCTGCTGAGAAAACGCCTGAGGATTGGCCTCATAAAGCGCTAACATCGCCCCATAAACATGGGTATTCCACGATGTAGCATAACGTGACGCAATCCCCCATAAGGTCTCAGTGTTATTACGCTCAACCATACAAGCTTGACTGTTATTGCTGTTATTACTCGCCGTTACAATAATAGGATCCTTTTCGGCTGGTGTTGCAGCTAACGGGACTTTTTTGAGTGCTTTAGCGGCATCGATTTTAATATCACTGCGACCATTTGGCTTTATGTAAGGGGCATCAAATACCGACAATACCGCATACTGCTGCCAGCTATTGCCCTTATATTCACTGACAATCAGCTTAGCATTAGGGTCACTGACATCATCAACACCTATGGCATAGAGCATAAAGCGACTCACAGGTTGCAGCATTAACTCCTCAACAACCTCATTTGCTCCAACGGTTTGACGTAAGTGAAAACTCAGCCGTGAAAGATCATCGTTAGCTGCCACAATATTAAGCTTTAATTGCGGATGCTGATCTAGCTTAAAATGGCGGCTATTGATACTGATATGACTCAGCGCTGCTTGGGCACTAAACGAAAATAAAAACACAGACAGTGCTAGGGTATGTTTGCTAAATAATCCTTTTAACATCAATTTTCTCTTATCCTATTTATTTACGGTCTAGCTGGAGTAAACTAGAGCTTCACAATTCTGAATGATGATGACTTATGCCTGTGTTTGTTGAGGTTGCATTGCCCGTTCCCATGCGGCAAACCTTTAGTTACCAAATCCCTGAAGCCAACGTAGCACAAATAAAGCTTGGACTGCGGGTAAAAGTGCCTTTTGGTCGACAGCAACTAATTGGGCTTATTACTGCCATTAAAGATGACTGCGACGTGCCAGCAAACAAGATTAAAGCTATCACTGAACTGCTGGATGATAAACCGTTACTGCCTGAAAGTTTGTACAAATTAACACTTTGGGCGGCAAGATATTACTTTGCCAGCCAAGGGCAAATGCTCAGCCAAGCCTTACCGGTTGCCCTGCGTAAAGGGTCAAGTGCTCAACCGCAGACTGTGACTGTATTTGCGTTAAACGAGCAAGGCAAGCAAGTCGATATCAGCGTGCTCAAAAGAGCGCCAGCACAAAAGAAATTATTCGAATTACTGCAGCAGTCGGCCATCAGCCAAGATGAATTTACCACCCAAGAGCTCAGTAAATTGGCCTTAAAAGCCCTTGAAGATAAAGGCTGGGTTGAGCGCCAACACATCACCAATGCCGCCGACTTAAGCTGGCGTCAACAATTGGTCATGACAGAAACCCCACTTAAACTTAATAAACAGCAAGCAGTGGCAGTATCTATCCTTAATCAGCAGCAAGGGTTTCATTGCAGTTTATTAGAGGGCATTACTGGATCTGGTAAAACCGAAGTCTATTTGTCAGTATTAGAAACTATCCTAAAGCAAGGTAAACAAGCGCTGATTTTGGTGCCTGAAATAGGCTTAACACCGCAAACCATTAACCGCTTTAAGCGCCGATTTGATGTCAATATTGCCGTTATTCACTCCGCATTAACTGACAACCAGCGTTTAGAGGCTTGGCGTCAGGCCCGTAGCGGTGAAGCCGCGATTATTATCGGCACTCGCTCGGCATTATTTACCCCAATGGCATATCCGGGACTTATCATTCTTGATGAAGAACATGACAGCAGCTTTAAGCAGCAAGAAGGGGTGCGTTATCACGCCCGCGATTTAGCTGTTATGCGCGGCCACTTAGAAGATATTCAAGTGATTTTAGGTTCGGCAACGCCATCGCTAGAATCGCTACAGAATGCCATTTCAGGCCGTTATGCCCACTTAGAACTCGGCGAACGCGCAGGTGCAGCCCAAAAAGTGAAGCAAGGAATTATCGATATTCGCTCCCATCCGCTTAAGGCCGGCATGAGCGCCTCAATGATCAATGAAATGCGTATGCACCTAGATGCGGGCAACCAAGTATTACTATTTCTAAACCGCCGTGGCTTTTCGCCAGCCCTACTTTGTCATGAGTGCGGACATTTGCATGAATGCGATCGCTGCGATGCCTTTTTTACTGTTCATCAAGGTTTAAATGAAATCTGCTGTCACCATTGTGGCAATCAATATGCTATTCCTCATCAATGCCATGAGTGCGGCAGCACCATGTTAATGGGCCATGGCACCGGCACAGAGCAATTGGCACAAGCCTTAGCACAAGAGTTTCCCCAATATCCGGTAGTGAGGATCGATCGTGACACCACCCGCAGAAAAGGCTCATTAGAAAAACAGCTCAACGGCATTTTAAAAGGTGAATATAAAATTTTAGTGGGCACCCAAATGCTAGCTAAAGGGCATCATTTTCCAGATGTGACTTTAGTGGGATTAATGGATGTCGATGGCGCTTTATTCAGCGCTGACTTTCGAGCCCCAGAGCGCTTTGCGCAGCTTTATACCCAGGTTTCAGGCCGCGCCGGCCGTGCTGATAAGCCCGGTAAAGTATTACTACAAACCCATCAAAGTGATAACCCCATATTAAGGGATTTACTGCAGCACGGTTATGGTAAGTTTGCCCGCGGGCAATTACTTGAGCGCCAACAAGCCCTGTTACCACCCGCTTGGCACATGGTGCTGCTTAGAGCCGATGCCCATTTAGCAGAAGATGCCGATAGCTTTCTCAATCAGGTGGCCAGCTTATTACCCCAAGATAAAGAGTTTGAAGTCATTGGCCCAATGCCTGCTCCATTGGATCGTAAAGCGGGCAAATACCGCCGCCAGTTATTATTCCAAGCTAAAAATAGACAACGATTACAACAGGTTTTTGAGCAAGTATTGCCAACCATTGAGGCATTGCCTGAAAGTAAAAAATGCCGTTGGAGCATTGACCGCGACCCGCAAGATTTAATGTAATCAGCTTGGCTTATTCTGCGATAAAATTCGCTTTGCTGAAATTTAAAAAAAATCTCGAATAAAAACACTATCGAGATAGCATTCGAGTATCAAAAGCGGCTAAAATAGTCGGTTACTCCTGTCTTTTACTTTAAGTTAGTGCTGATAAACGCCCATGAAATCACATATTGCATCTTTACTAGAACAAACCGTCGACTCTTTTAAGCAACAAGGCATTGTCCCAGCTGATTTTCAGGCTCGCATTCAAGTTGAGCGCACTAAAGATAAAACTCATGGTGATTTAGCCACTAACTTAGCGATGATGCTAACCAAAGTTGCTAAAAAGAACCCGCGCGATATCGCTCAGCTAATCATCGACAACCTACCGGCATCTAGCCATGTGGCTAAAGTTGAAATTGCAGGCCCTGGTTTCATCAACTTCTTTATTGATGAAAATGCCTTAGCGAATCAACTGCAAGATGCATTAAACAGTGAGCATTTAGGGATCACCTTACCTGAATCACAAACCATTGTAGTTGATTACTCATCACCAAACCTTGCCAAAGAAATGCACGTAGGTCATCTACGTTCAACCATTATTGGTGACAGTGTAGTACGCGCACTAGAATTTTTAGGCCATAAGGTCATTCGTCAAAACCATGTGGGTGACTGGGGCACTCAGTTCGGCATGTTACTGGCATATATGGAAGAGCTTCGCGCAGCTCATGGCGAACAAGCTGATCTTGAGCTATCTGATTTAGAAACCTTCTACCGTGAAGCAAAAGTACGTTTTGATGAATCAAGCGACTTTGCTACCCGCGCCCGTAACTTAGTCGTATCACTGCAATCAGGTGATGAATACTGCAACAAACTGTGGCGTGAATTTAATGATATTTCGTTAGCCCATTGTCATGAGGTATACAAACGTCTTGGGGTGACCTTAACCCGTGAAGATGTTCATGGCGAAAGTGCTTACAACGATGATTTAGCCCAAGTGGTTACAGACTTAGCAGCTAAAGGATTATTAAGCGAAAGTAATGGCGCTAAAGTGGTATTCCAAGAAGAGTTTCGCACCAAAGAAGGCGAGCCTCTACCGGTTATTATTCAAAAAGCAGATGGCGGTTATTTATATGCCACCTCTGATTTAGCGGCAATGCGTTACCGCTCAAATGTATTAAAAGCCGATCGCGCCCTGTACTTTGTCGACTTGCGCCAAGCACTGCATTTCCAACAAGTATTCAAACTGGCTAAAACTGCCGGTTTCGTCCGTGAAGGTTTATCGCTAGAGCACACAGGTTTCGGCACCATGAATGGCCCTGATGGTCGTCCATTTAAAACCCGTAGTGGTGGCGTCGTTAAGTTAGTGGATTTACTCGATGAAGCAAACACTCGCGCCGTTGAATTAGTTCGTAGCAAAAACCCAGATATGGACGAAGAGACCCTCCTTGAAGTGGCTCGCGTTGTGGGTATTAGCTCAGTTAAATATGCTGACCTTTCAAAAAACCGCGCCAGCGATTATATCTTTAGCTTTGAGCAAATGCTCAGCTTTGAAGGTAATACCGCTCCGTACCTACTTTATGCTTACACCCGTGTTGCAGGCATCTTTAAACGTGCAGCAGATGTTGACTTAAGTCAGGCTAAAATCGTGCTTGAACACGATAAAGAAAAGCAACTCGGCACTAAGCTTGCTCAGTTTGGCGAAGTATTAACTCGCATGACAGAAAAAGGCTTGCCACATGTTATGTGTGCCTATGTTTATGAGCTAGCCAGTGAATTCTCAAGTTTTTATGAAGCTTGCCCTGTGCTTGCCGCTGAAACTGAAGCGCAAAAACAAAGCCGTTTATTATTGGCGCAGTTAACTTCAAAAACCTTAAAAACCGGTTTGTCGCTGTTAGGCATCGAAACCTTAGAGCGTATGTAAATGAGCCGAGATTACGCTAATAAAAAGCCTAGTCCCAAAAAACGTTCGGCATCTAAAAAGAGAGGCGCAGCTCAGCAAAAGCGCTCTATTCCTTATTTGCCGACCTTGGTGGTCATTTTACTGTTAGGCGGTTTTGGTTATTTCTTGTGGTTTATCAGTGGTAGTTCTGATGATGCTACGCCTGAGTCAGCACCAGCAAGCCAAGTGGTTGAAAAGCCAACGCCAAAACCTGCGAAAAAAGACCCTAATGCCCTGCCGCCAAAGCCAACGGAGCAGTGGACTTATTTGGAAGAGCTAGAAAATAAAAGTATTGATATTGAAGTGCCAGAAGGTGCGATGAAGTCTCAAGGCCCTTACCAAATGCAATGCGCCTCATTTAGAAAGCTTGCTCAGGCTGAAGAAATGAAAGCCGTGATTGCCTTTCAAGGTCTAGAAGCCCAAGTGAGAGCGACCCAAGGCACGACTGGCGTGTGGCATAAAGTGATCTTAGGGCCATTTGAGTCAAAACGTGCCGCAGAGCGTGCCAGACATAAATTGCAGCGTGCTAGCATTAATGGCTGCCAAATTTGGCTATGGGAATACTAAACTTAGCGAAGTGAGAGTTCAGCCTCAGTAGCCAAGAACTTATAAACAACTCAAAAAAGACGCTAACATTGTTAGCGTCTTTTTTATTCCCTTGAATTTCTATTAACCACCCCCATATCTAGTTTATCAACCAGCAGCAGACTATTTTACGCTGCAGTCGTTAAGAGGATTTACCGTGACTACTATCGTTTCCGTTCGCCGCAATAATCAAGTTGTCATCGCAGGTGATGGCCAAGTATCCCTTGGCAATACCGTCATGAAAGGCAATGCACGTAAGGTGCGTCGCTTATACCAAAATAAAGTTATCGCAGGTTTTGCTGGCGGCACAGCCGATGCATTTACTCTTTTTGAGCGTTTTGAAACCAAGCTCGAAATGCATCAAGGCCATTTATTAAAATCAGCCGTTGAACTCGCCAAAGATTGGCGCACCGACAAAATGCTCCGCAACCTTGAAGCCATGCTTATTGTCGCCGACACCAAAGAATCATTAATCATTACCGGTAACGGCGATGTGGTTCAGCCTGAGCATGACCTAATTGCAATTGGTTCTGGTGGCAACTATGCCCACGCTTCTGCGCTAGCCTTATTACAAAATACCGATTTAAGTGCCCGTGACATTGCAGAAAAATCATTAACGATTGCCGGTGATATATGTGTATTCACCAACCAACATAAAACCGTTGAGCAAATCGACTACTAAATTAGCACGTAAGGAATTATCTATGTCTGAAATGACCCCACGCGAGATTGTCCATGAGCTAGACTCGCACATCATTGGTCAAAAAAATGCTAAACGTTCTGTAGCCGTTGCGCTTCGTAACCGTTGGAGACGCATGCAGCTTGAAGCCTCATTTCGCCAAGAAGTGACGCCAAAGAATATTTTAATGATTGGCCCAACCGGTGTCGGTAAAACTGAAATTGCCCGCCGCTTAGCAAAACTAGCTAATGCGCCTTTCATTAAAGTAGAAGCCACTAAATTCACTGAAGTGGGTTATGTCGGTAAAGAAGTTGAGCAAATCATCCGTGATTTAACTGACTCAGCCGTGAAAATGACCCGCGAACAGCAAATGAAAAAAGGCCGTCATCGCGCTGAAGAGCTTGCAGAAGAGCGCATTCTTGATGCCCTATTGCCTAAGCCAAAAGAAGACTGGGATACTGAAAAGAAAGATGATTCAAATACCCGTCAAATCTTCCGTAAGAAATTACGAGAAGGCCAGCTAGACGATAAAGAAATTGATATCGACTTAGCCGCGCCGCAAGTGGGTGTTGAAATCATGTCACCTCCAGGCATGGAAGAGATGACTAATCAGCTTCAAAGTATGTTCCAAAACATGGGGCAAACTAAAGAAAACCGTAAAAAGGTTAAAATTAAAGAAGCCTTCAAGCTGCTTATCGAAGAAGAAGCTGCAAAACTTGTCAATCAAGAAGACATGAAAGAGCAAGCTATCGACTTGGTAGAGCAAAACGGCATCGTATTTTTAGATGAAATCGACAAGATTTGTAAGCGCGGCGAAAGCTCAGGCCCTGACGTATCACGTGAAGGGGTACAACGTGACTTACTGCCATTAATCGAAGGTTGTACTGTGACCACTAAACACGGCATGGTCAAAACCGACCACATCTTGTTTATCGCCTCAGGTGCATTCCAGATGTCTAAGCCATCGGATTTAATCCCTGAGCTTCAAGGTCGTTTACCAATCCGTGTTGAGCTAAGTGCACTCACCGCTGATGACTTTAAACGTATTCTAACTGAGCCACATGCATCATTAACCGAGCAATATGTGGCGTTAATGGGGACTGAAGGCGTTAAAGTTGAATTTAGTGAATGTGGTATTGAACGCATTGCTAAAGCGGCTTGGCAAGTGAACGAGACCACTGAAAACATCGGTGCTCGTCGCCTGCATACTGTGATGGAAAAGCTGATGGAAGAGATTTCATATGACGCTTCAGAAAAATCAGGTAGCACCTTTGTAATTGATGCCGACTATGTCAATGATCACTTAGATGCCCTAGTAGAAGATGAAGACTTAAGCCGCTTCATTTTGTAGTGATTACTTAAGCTTATCTCAACCTAGCTGTGATCTATTACTAATTTAGCCTCACAGATATTAGGAAATTAAAGGTGAATAGTGCCACAATGGACTATCACCTTTTTTATTGTCTATCATTGCCAGCCAAGAGTATCTTAACGTTGCTGACAGTATTTTAAAGAGAGCAATGCCATGAACCAGCAAGCCAATAGCCCCGTTGTAACCAATCTTAAATTAAAGCGTAAATCTAAGTTACTTGAAGTGAGCTTTGAAAGCGGTGAAGTGTTTAATATCAGCTGCGAAATGCTACGTGTTCACTCCCCTTCAGCTGAAGTGCAGCGCCACGGCAATCCAATTTTGGTCACCCACAAGAAAAACGTCAATATCACTGCCATTGAGCCTGTAGGCAATTATGCAGTAAAAATCATTTTTGATGATGGTCATGATACCGGCTTGTTTTCGTGGAAGATTTTATTTGAACTGGGTAATCAACAAGTGGAAATCTGGGAACGGTATTTAGCACGACTTCGTGCCGAAAAAGGTTCACGTGAACCCTTGATTGATATGAATATCAAATACTCTTAGTTTGGTATTTCCAAACTTGGTTTGGGCATTTTTAGTCATCAAAAAGTAATGGCTATCCGCTCAAAATCCCAATTCCAAGACACAAAAATGCCAGCTTAATCGCTGGCATTTTTTATATCGATTGTTACTTTTTAAAGATTACACTGCAGCTTGAAAAATCACGCTGTCAGCTTTCTTAGTGTAAGAATCAATTTGATCAAAGTTCAAGTAACGGTAAGTATCAGCTGCAGTTGCATCTAATTCTTGAGCGTATTGTTGATACTCTGCTGGTGACGGTAGACGGCCTAACAATGCCGCTACTGCTGCTAACTCAGCTGAAGCTAAGTACACATTTGCACCTGTACCTAAACGGTTAGGGAAGTTACGCGTTGACGTTGAAACAACGGTCGCACCTTCAGCAACACGTGCTTGGTTACCCATACACAGTGAACAACCTGGGATTTCGATACGCGCACCAACACGGCCAAAGATCGCGTAGTAACCTTCTTCAGTTAACTGGTCTTTATCCATCTTAGTTGGCGGTGCAATCCATAAGCGAGTCGGCAAGGTCGTGGCAAACTTCTCTAGCATTTTACCGGTTGCGCGGAAATGACCAATGTTAGTCATACAAGAACCAACAAACACTTCGTCAATTTTTGTTTCTGCAACTGATGATAGTAATACCGCATCATCTGGATCGTTTGGCGCACAAAGAATTGGCTCTTTGATATCGTTCAAATCGATTTCAATAATTTCAGCATATTCAGCATCTGCATCTGCTTCCATTAGCTCTGGGTTTGCTAACCACTCTTGCATCGCTGTAATACGACGCTCGATGGTACGGCGGTCACCATAACCTTCAGAAATCATCCACTTCAACATCACGATGTTAGAGTTTAGGTATTCAATGATTGGCTCTTTATCTAGCTTAATCGTACAACCTGCAGCACTTCGTTCTGCTGATGCATCAGATAATTCGAATGCTTGTTCAACTTTAAGTTGCTCAAGACCTTCAATTTCTAATACGCGGCCAGAGAAAGCGTTAATTTTGCCTTTCTTCTCTACCGTTAACAGACCCATTTCAATGGCTTTAAGCGGGATAGAATGAACTAGGTCACGTAAGGTGATACCTGGTTGCATTTCACCTTTAAAGCGCACCAAAATTGATTCAGGCATATCAAGAGGCATAACACCTGTTGCAGCAGCAAATGCTACTAGGCCAGAACCGGCTGGGAATGAAATACCGATTGGGAAACGGGTATGTGAATCACCACCAGTACCAACGGTATCAGGTAGTAACATTCGGTTTAACCAAGAGTGAATAACCCCGTCGCCTGGACGCAGTGCAACACCGCCACGATTCATGATGAAATCAGGTAAGGTGTGGTGAGTGTTCACATCGATAGGTTTAGGATAAGCCGCAGTGTGGCAGAAAGACTGCATGGTTAAATCGGCGCTAAAGCCCAAACATGCTAAATCTTTCAGTTCGTCACGGGTCATTGGGCCTGTGGTGTCTTGTGAACCAACTGAAGTCATTTTAGGTTCGCAGTATTGACCTGGGCGAATACCTTTAACACCACATGCTTTACCAACCATTTTTTGTGCCAGCGTAAAGCCTTTATTGGTTGCAACCACATCTTGTGGGCGAACAAACACTTCAGAAGCCGCAAGACCTAATGTTTCACGGGCACGGTCAGTTAACCCGCGGCCAATGATCAATGGAATACGGCCACCAGCACGTACTTCATCAAGCAGTACCTCGGTTTTTAGCTCGAACGTAGAGATAACTTCATCGCTACCGTTACGCTTAACGACGCCTTCGTATGGATAGATGTCGATAACATCGCCCATGTTCATCTTGTCGACGTTAAGCTCGATTGGTAGCGCGCCTGCATCTTCCATGGTGTTGAAAAAGATAGGGGCAATTTTACCACCTAAGCAGAAACCACCAGCACGCTTGTTTGGCGCATAAGGGATATCATCGCCCATGAACCATAGTACTGAGTTAGTCGCTGATTTACGTGAAGAACCGGTACCTACAACATCACCCACATAAACAAGCGGGTAACCTTTGCCTTTAAGGGCTTCGATTTCTTTAACTGGACCAACAGTGCCAGCAACATCAGGTACAATACCGTCACGGGCATTTTTCAGCATCGCTAAAGCATGTAATGGGATGTCTGGACGAGACCATGCATCAGGAGCCGGAGACAAGTCATCTGTGTTTGTCTCGCCTGATACTTTAAATACGGTCAAGGTGATCTTTTCAGCTAATTTAGGACGGTTTAAGAACCATTCTGCTTCGGCCCAAGACTCAACAACTTGCTTAGCAAAAGCATTACCTTTTTGCATTTTTTCTACCACGTCGTGGTAGGCATCAAACATCAACAAGGTGTTTGATAACGCAGTAACCGCGATTGGCGCAAGTGCATCATTATCTAATTGAGCGATAAGCGGTTCAATGTTGTAACCGCCCTGCATGGTACCTAATAGCTCGGTAGCACGCTCAGCTGAAAGGATGGGTGACGATACAGTGCCTTGAGCCACTGCATCTAAGAATGCTGCTTTTACGTAGGCAGCTTCATCAACACCTGGGGGAATACGATTCTCTAATAAGTCAAGAATCACGGCCTCTTCACCAGCAGGCGGCGTCTCAACTAACTTCACTAATTCAGCCACTTGTTGTGCATCTAATGGCTTAGGGACAACACCCTCTGCAGCACGTTCTGCGACGTGTTTACGATATGCTTCTAGCACGGCAACATTCCTCTTTGTTATTGCGCCTAACAGCGAAACTGAACGTCATTCAATATAGAGAATGACCATTCCACAGGTTCGGGCTTGAAATCCGACCCGTAGTATACTACAGGTTTGCAAAAGTATGAATTAGATCACACTCTATCGGAGGCGAAATCTATCTGAATTTTGAGTTCGATGGCTAATTTACAGCTCACTTTAAACAAATAAAATTAGACGATAGTTTAAAACATTATAAAAAATGATTTAATTCAATATATTAAGTAATACATACAATTTAAACTTAACCGAGTCTACTTCAGCAAATTGTCGCTATTTTTTTGCAATTATTTTGACTGTTAGGCATAGTTATTTGGCTAATATTAATCACTTGCACCCACCAACATACTTACTCAACCTTATTGCTTAGATATTCAAAACGGTAAACAGGACTATTATGACATTGATAAAAATTAACGCGGTTATTTTTGATATGGATGGGGTCATTATTGATACCGAGCCCGCTTGGCAACGAGTCGAGGTGGCAGTATTAAGTCAATTGGGTGTGCCTATCACTCTTGCTGATGCCGAAAAAACCACCGGCATGAGAATTGATCTTCTGGTCCACTATTGGTATCAAAAATACCCTTGGCCTGAGTATGATAATCAAGCGGTTTCCCAACAAATTATTGATGGGGTTATTCACTTTATTGAAACTGAAGGCAAGCCGATGAAGGGGGTAGTGGCAGCATTACAAGCTTGTCAGCAGCAAGGGCTAAAAATTGGCTTAGCTACCTCATCGTCCAGTGACTTAATTGCTGCAGTAATGAATAAACTGGCTATTAGGGATTATTTTGAGGCCATAGCCTCTGCCGAAAAGCTGCAATATGGCAAACCCCACCCTGAGGTTTATTTAAATTGTGCCACGGCCTTAGGCGTTGAGCCCGCAACGTGCTTAGCTATTGAAGACTCATTTAATGGCCTGATCGCAGCAAGAGCGGCAAGCATGCAAACGGTGGCAATCCCTGCGACTGAATTCGCCGGTCAGTCTCGCTGGCAAGTGGCTCACCACCAGCTAGCACATTTAGGTCAGCTTAAATCATTGATTGAAAATATCTAGTAGTAGTGTCTTGCTAACATCTGCCATAAAAAAAGCTGCCTTATCTAAAGATACGGCAGCTTTTTATATTCAAACTGAACAATTAAAAGTTTTTACCTAAAAATAAGTAAAACGATTGCTCGCCAGTATCTGTCAAACCAAAGCCAAGTGCGGCAGGACCCCAGCTGGTATCAGTGCCTAAATATAAGCTACCTGCATAGATAAGGTCATCAAAGTCCACTGCATCACGATTAGTCCACACATTACCCGCTTCAAAGCTAGTACCTATGTATAACGGCACATCACTGAGTAACACATCTCGGCCTAAATCATATTGATAAATCAAGGCGCCAAAGGCTTTATGGGCACCTGCCAATGCGCCTTTATGAAAACCTGACAGATTTAAAAAGCCACCGAGCTCTGCAACATGTAAAGTAAAATCACGGTCCACATCAACGGTGGCTAAAGCGACTTTACCTACAATGGCATGGTTACCTAGCTTAAGCGCCCCTTTCCAATCCGCTTCAAACTGCCAAGATAGTTCATCAGAGTCATTAATAACCGCGCCTTTATAATCTTCATTTCTTACCGAGGCCGTAAACGTTAACCGCTGCCCTTCTGTAGGGAAACTAATGCTATTTAAGGTGTCAAAACTAAAGGAAAAATAGCCGCCATAAGAGCCATATTCAAGATCTTGGGCAGAAACGGCTTTATTACTTAAATCACCTATTTCACCCACTGCGCCAATCTCAATTAATCCAGCGTGGGAATAGTTATAACCCACTCCAAATGCCAATTGATTTAGGGTGTTTTTAAGCTCAAAGACTCGGTTGTTATCATCATAATAATCCCAGTTTTTGATCTCAAATTCGTATTTAGAACGAATGTAGAAGTCTTGGTCTCTGTCTAATGGCTGATAAAATTCTGAGCTAACTCGCTTGTCGTAACCTAACTGAACTTCGTTACGCCACTCACCGCCATTATCAGTCAGCTCACCCATGGTATAAGCCAGACTAAGGGTAATGGCTGAATCTAAGGTAAAGTCATCTTCCCAGTTAAAACCGGCGTCAAAATAATTTGGCCCCCAGGATTTGGCATGGGTGGTCACTGTTAATATGCGTCCAGCTTCTGTGTCTTCAAACTCGGCATCAACACGCTGAAACTTATTAAGGGAATAAAGCCGTTTTATGCCCTCGTCTAAGGCTTCTTTGGTGATCACTGTGCCTTTTTTAAGAGCTAACTCTTCATCTAACAGGCTTTCACTCACTCTAGATTGATTATCAAATACAATCTTAATCACTGGGCGGTTAACTTGATTAACTAGTAGTAATTTGGCGCGTTGTTTATTGTCTTGATAGGCCTGATATTCTTCAGCGCTGACACTTAAATGTGTCAACATTGGCAGCGCTGCTTCGCCCGCCACTGTGCCGGCAGCTAATGCGTCAGGCATGATATCAAAGTCAGTGGTGCTCATGTCATCAATCGCAGGACGGATCAGCACATCATCATCGGTTAATAATGTTTTTTGATGCTCTGTGGTGGCTTTGGTCAAAATGGTTGAAAGCTGCTCCAACACCGCAATCGTGCCATTAAGTTGCTCTTTGCTGGCCAATGGTGAGCCAATATCAATGGCAATGACCACATCTGCGCCCATGGCTTTAATGACATCGACAGGCATGTTATTTGAGATGCCACCATCAACCAGTAGCTTGCCGTCTATTTCAGCCGGTTGTAATGCCCCGGGTACCGTTGCAGAGGCTTGCATGGCTTTAACGATACTGCCTTGAGCTAATACCACTGCATGACTAGTAACTAGATCAGTTGCCACAGCGCGATAAGGAATAGCTAGATCATCAAAATCGCCAAATTGCTCTACCACATCAGTTGATGAACGTAATAGTTGCGACATGGTTTGGCCAAGTAATAAGCCACTGGGGACGGCTAAGCCGCCATCTTTATAACCTACGTTAATGGGGATATTAAATTTGTCGCGGTGTTGTTTATCGCGGTAAGTAAGTACTTCTCGAGGAATGGTATCTGAGTAGCCATCAGCCCAAGGGGAGTTAAGCATAATGTGTTCGATTTCTGCGGCGCTATAACCTAAGGCATACATGCCGCCGACGTAGGAGCCGATACTGGTACCAGTAATATAATCAACCGGAATGCGATGCTGCTCTAACACCTTAAGCACCCCAATATGCGCCGCGCCTTTTGCGCCGCCACCACTTAATACTAATCCCACTGACTGGCGTTCTTTAGCCATTAAGTTGTGTGAAAATAAACTGAGTAGTAACAGCAGTGCAATCTTACGGCCCATATAAAGCATCCTATCTTTAATCATGATCTACCGCGTCATTCTAACAGAGAAAACTCACATGAATAAAACCTTTATAACTTACTGTTAACCATGCGAACTTAGCTTTATTACAGCTTTTTCCCAATCCCGATAAACTTATCCAGCTCAGCCTTTGGCATAGGTTTGGCAAAGAAATACCCTTGGATGATATAACAACCTCGGCTAAAAACTTGCTCCATTTGTGCGTGAGACTCTATCCCTTCTGCGACCACCTGTAATTTTAGGTTTCTTGCCAGTTCAATAATACTGCTCACAATGGCTTGATCAGCTTCATTAGTAGCAATATCAATTAAGAAGGAGCGATCGATTTTTAAGGTATTCACCTCAAAGCTTCTTAAATACGCCAGTGATGAATAACCGGTGCCAAAATCATCGATGGCCACCTCAATACCAAGCTGCTTAAGCTGGGTTAAATGCGATCTTGCCACCTGCAGCTCTTTCATCAACACCCCTTCGGTAATTTCCATAGCAAGGCACTTTGCCGGCATACCAGTATCGGCTAAGGTCGCTTTTAAATTCTCAATAAAATCAACTTGTCTAAACTGCACTGCAGACACATTGACTGACAGCTGAAAAGGCTGGTCGTAAAGGGCATGCCATCTTGCACCATCGATACAGGCTTGGCGCAGCACCCAGCGATCTATATCAATAATTAATCCACAAGATTCAGCCACCTTGATAAAGATATCTGGCCGAATAAAGCCCTCGATAGGGTGACGCCAGCGGAGCAGCGCTTCCATCCCTACAAATTTATCACCTTGGAGTATGTCTACCTGAGGTTGGTAATAAAGCTCAAAGTCGTTATTTTCGATGGCGCTACGTAAGTCAGCTTCAATTTTCAAATGATATTGCGCTTCAGCATTGCGCTCAGCAGAGTAATATTGAAAGTTACCTCGGCCTTCTTCTTTGGCGTGATACATGGCTAAATCAGCATTTTTAATTAAGGTTTCAGAATCTTGGCTATCTTCAGGCCACATGCTGATACCAATACTGGTTGAAACAAAAAACTCACGGCCAAATAATTTAAACGGCGTAGCAAACCTTTGTAAAATTTGCTCAGCAATCAAATTTATCTGATCAATAGAATCAGCATTTCGAACCAATATGACAAACTCATCACCACCAAAACGGCAAACCAGATGATCATCACCAACACTATTTTTTAAGCGTTTAGCCGCTTCAACGAGTAAAGCATCCCCCATGCTATGACCATAAGAGTCATTGACGTGCTTAAAGCGATCTAAATCCAAAAACAATAATGCTAACTTTTCATTAGTGTGGCTAGCTTGCTCAATAATCTGTTGTAACTGACGAGTAAACATCGCTCGATTAGCAAGGCCTGTAAGCACGTCATTATTGGCTAAGTGCCGTAAATTAGACTCGTATTGTTTTCGCTGGGTAATATCTGAAAACACTACCACATAGTGCTGTGAGATATCGCGCTTATCAGACATTTTAGAGATATTAGCCCAAACAGGAAAATGTTCATTATTCCCCCGTTTAAAGCTTAACTCGCCATTCCATGAGCGGCTATTTTGCAATAAATCATCGATATTTTTGGAGCCATGATCCACATACAATAATGACTCAAACCCCCTTCCATCAAGTGCTTCATGCTTGCTGGTAAAGATAGTTGCAGCTGCGGTATTTAGTAATTTCACCCGCTTGCGACTATCAAGAATTAACATGCCTTCTGAGGTGTTTTCAAATGCCTTGGCAAACAAATCAATTTCATTTTGAAGCTCACGTTGCTCAGACACCTCAGTATAAATACCGGCAACTTGCTCTAATTGCCCTGTAGTCTGATTGCGGGTAACTGCGCGGCCTCTGATGCGCAGCCAACCAATAGCCTCTTCACCACGGTGATACCTAAATTCTACATCAATGGTTTCTTTATCGCCCTTTAACAAAGCTCGCCATTGCTGCTGGAGGTTATCTTTATCGGCGGCAACAATCGGTATATCAGGCACGAGATAAGATAACTTTCTTCTTTCACCCAACAGACCCGATTTATTATCAAATTGGATTTGGTTAGTGCTAGCTTGCCACTCCCATAAATCTGAATCGCTACCGCGCAGTGATTGACGTAATTTGTCTTCACTTTCCCTTAATGCCTGATTAATACCAATAACACGGTTTATTTGTTTTTTACGAAGCCATAAAGAGGTAAATACCCCAAAAAGAATGGCAAAAAGCACTAAGGCTTTAAACCACTGTGACGCCCACCAAAATTGTTCAACCTTAAAACTAAATTGAAACGGACTGCTTGCCCACACCCCATGCTGTTTATGCAATAGCTCTAGGGTATATTTACCCGCTTTTAAGTCAGCAATATTAATCTGAGTTTGGCCTTGCAGATAAATATACTGGCTATCTAAGCTATTATGCTCATGAAGCAAACGGTACTTTAAGCTGATTGGCGTTTCATTCACGTAGTCGAAAGTGGTTATTTGAAAACTGATTAAGTTAGCCCCAGGGCGCACTAAGTTAAAGGATTCAGGTATCAAGTGATACTCTGTATTGTCCTCATAGTAAATCGCAATGGACTCAAGGGCGATATCATCATTACTTACTCGAGGTGCAAGCTTATCAATATCAACTAACATCGCCCCATTAGGGCCGCCAATATATAAGCCTGCATTAGGGTCATAATAAGCTGCTGACTCATTAAACTCATTACCAATAAATCCATCGCTAGTAAAAAATACATCAATGGCTTTTGTCTGTTTATTTTGTCTAATGACCGAAGAGCTGCAGCCAACCAAATGATCTTTTTCAGTTTGCTCGATAAAGTAAATCGTCGGGCAATCAACATGCCAATAGTCACTCATGGATGAAATCTCATGGGTTTGGGTGTCAAAAACAATGACCCCATTTTGGCGAGTCCCTAACCACAGGGTTGTATTATCAACTTGGTGGATATTAGTAATCATAATATCCTTGTGGTTAATGCCTAACGCTGCGTTTAATGAAGTGACATTATTATTGCTATCTATATAGCCAAATAGACCTGCGCCACCGATCCACAGACGATCATGATTTTCACGGAAAAAACTTCGAATGTTCACTGAGTGGGATAGAAGAATATGCTCTGTCGGTGACACAGTGACGATATTGTCTAACCCTGGCTGCCAATAATAAACATCATTATCTGCTCCCCACCAAACCCTGCCGCTAAACAGTGGGTCTGCATAGGAGTTAAATAACAATTTACCTTTTAGCGAGTCACTTGATGCAGCAAAATGGCTAAAATCAACTTGCTGATCAGTTTGTTTATTAATGACAAACAGTCCACTGGTTGTTGTTACCACAATATGCTGATTATCAAGCTCATTAACGCCGTAAATTGAATCTCTCGCTTCAAAGCCTGCAGGGATAAGATATTTTGAAGTCTTGGTTAATTTATCAACAATGGTCAAGCCACCATCACCGCCGAGCCAAACTTTATCTTGCTCGGCATAAATACTCCAAATCATGTCATCTTCAATTTGATAAGTTGATGAACGAGTGAAACTTTCCAATAAAAATTCAGGAGCTATTGCCAGTAACGCTAAACCTTCGCCTGCGCCGCCAAGCCAAATTAAACCATCGTCATCAACAGCCATATCGTCGATATAATCAACGTCAGCATCATTTTTTAATTCCTCTTTATATGAAATTGCCTTCGATGATTGCTTATCCCATGAAAATAGCCCACTTCTGGTATAAAGCCACAAATGACCACGACTACCTTCAACCGCGCCACGAATATCAAAAGGAAGCGCAGTGGTAGCAGTCATCCGATAGCTTTGAAGGGTTAGCTCATATAAGCCTTTGTTACTTAAGATCCAAATACGCTGTTCAGCATCTACAAATAGCTTTTTAATCAACATATTATCTATAGGTCGCTTAACTTGTTTTATCAATTCGCCCCAGGCATTTTTTATCACAACTTCATAGGCGGATGAGTAAATATAGCGGCCATCACTTAGCTGATTAACACTATTCCATTGCAATGTCTTATCCAATTCTTGGGCTGTTAGCGCTGAGATTGACAATGAATTCACATCAAACTCAAGCACCTGACCTAAACGGGTAAGCAGAATTAAGTTACCATTATCTAGACGTGTTTCGTCAACAATAGAATCATCACTAGTTATGAGGCCGGCAATAATGTCATCTGAAAAACGATTGAGTTTAATATCGTAGAGGTAAAGCGATGTGCCAGAAGCGACTAGAAGGCGCTGAGAAGTCACCTTAGCGATAAGATGAATGTTTTCTGCAGCTAATGCATTATCACTATCAGGTTGATCAATGCGGCGGGTAACAGTATCGCTAACACGAAATACTCCCTGCTCAGTTGCCAGCCAAACATAGCCATAATCATCAAATGCAATGTCATTGATAGTGTAATTAACCAGGCCATCTTTGATATTAAATAAACGTTGGACAAGATCGTCAGCCACGCTTGGAAAGCTGCAACTAAGGGTAAGAACGACCAAGGTGAGAAACGATTTAATGCCTTTTATCATTATGACTGGGTTACTCTTTTATTGATTTTATTATGCTAAGCGCTTCTATGTGAACCTATATGGCTTTATGCCTGCAACAACAAAAACAATTAAATTTAATACAATATTTGAATATATCACCTAAAAGTAAATTTAGAGCAAAAAAAAGCACCTCGAAAGGTGCTTTAATACAAATTGCTACAAATAGCTACATGTTACTTTTTCTTTTTTGCCTTCGGGTTTGGCAAATCAGTAATTGAACCTTCATAAACTTCAGCCGCAAGACCTACAGATTCATGTAACGTTGGGTGAGCATGGATGGTTAAGGCTAAATCTTCAGCATCACAACCCATTTCAATTGCTAGGCCGATTTCGCCAAGTAATTCACCGCCATTAACACCAACGATAGCACCACCGATAACGCGATGAGTTTCTTTATCGAAAATGAGCTTGGTCATACCGTCACTTGCATCAGAAGCAATTGCGCGGCCACTTGCAGCCCATGGGAATGATGCAGTTTCATAGGCTACGCCCTGCTCTTTGGCTTCTTTCTCAGTAAGACCAACCCACGCGACTTCAGGGTCTGTGTATGCAATTGAAGGAATAACTTTAGGGTCAAAGAAGTGCTTAAGACCAGAAATAACTTCAGCAGCAACATGACCTTCATGCACACCTTTGTGCGCAAGCATTGGTTGGCCAACGATATCACCGATAGCGAAGATATTAGGTACGTTAGTACGCATTTGCTTATCAACATTGATAAAGCCACGCTCATCTACATTTACGCCAGCTTTTTCAGCGTCTAGGCCTTTTCCGTTTGGTGTACGACCAATAGCAACTAATACTGCGTCGTAACGAACTGGCTCAGATGGGGCTTTCTTACCTTCCATAGAAACATAAATGCCGTCTTCTTTCGCTTCAACTGCAGTTACTTTGGTTTCTAAGATTAAGTTAAACTTCTTCTTAATCTTTTTAGTATAAATTCGAACGATATCTTTATCAGCAGCAGGAATAACTTGGTCGAACATTTCAACTACGTCAATTTGGCTACCTAAAGACGAGTAAACCGTACCCATTTCTAGGCCGATAATACCGCCGCCCATCACTAATAACTTTTCAGGAACTTCTTTCAGTTCTAAAGCATCAGTTGAATCCCAAATACGTGGGTCTTCATGTGGGATAAATGGCAGTTTAATTGGACGAGAACCCGCTGCAATAATGGCATTATCAAAGTTAACCACTGTTACAGTGCCATCTTCAGCTGTCACTTCCATTGTATTTGGGCTAGTGAATTTACCTAAACCATTTACCACATCAACTTTACGCATTTTAGACATTCCGCCTAAACCGCCAGTCAGTTGACCTACTACTTTTTCTTTAAAGCCGCGTAACTTGTCTAAATCAATTTTAGGCTCACCAAAAACAACACCGTGATCGGCAACGGCTTTAGCTTCTTCAATGACTTTAGAGACGTGTAAAAGTGCTTTTGATGGGATACAACCCACGTTCAAACATACACCACCAAGGGTGCTAAAACGTTCTACAATCACAGTCTCTAGACCTAAATCTGCAGCGCGGAAAGCTGCTGAATAACCTGCTGGGCCGGCACCTAGTACTACTACCTGAGTTTTGATTTCGTTACTCATGTTTTCCTCTATTTTATCTATCGTTGGCGGAAAAACCGTCCAAACTGCAAAATGTGGTCAAATCTTGTAAGGTGGCCGCATTTTACCCTTTGTTTGATACTGATCACAATCCTAGTGATAAGAATAAAAAGGCCGCTCAATATGAGCAGCCTTTTTGTTTACAAAATTAGCGTACGAATATCGCTAAGAATGCTTGATAATGTCACGCTAAATCTGGCAGCCATTGCCCCATCAATCACACGGTGGTCGTATGATAACGATAGTGGCAACATCAACTTAGGTTCAAAATCAGTGCCATTCCACTTCGGCTTCATTTCTGATTTTGATACCCCAAGAATAGCCACATCAGGATAGTTAACGATTGGGGTAAATGCTGTACCACCAATGCCACCTAAACTAGAGATAGTAAAACAGCTACCTTGCATGTCTGCTGACTTCAGCTTGCCATCACGGGCACGAATTGAAATATCCGTTAACTCACGAGAAAGCTCTACAATGCCTTTCTTATCGACATCACGAACCACTGGCACCATTAATCCGTTTGGCGTATCAACCGCTACACCAATATGGAAATATTTCTTCTGGATTAACGACTCGCCATCAGGGCTTAAACTTGAGTTAAATACAGGGAATTCAGCCAGTGTTTTCGCCACGGCTTTCATCATAAATACTAACGGAGTAATTTTGTAATCCGCTTTCTTCTTAGCTGCAAGTGTATTTTGTTGTTTACGGAATGCTTCTAATTCAGTGATATCAGCTTCATCAAATTGAGTCACATGTGGAATCGTCACCCAGTTACGATGCAAGTTAGGCCCAGAGATTTTCTGGATACGGCTTAATGGCACTTCTTCCACTTCACCAAACTTACTGAAATCAACTTTAGGCGCTGCAATCACATTCAAGCCACCCGCGCCACCAGCAACCGCTGTGGCAGCACTCGCTTTAGGTCGGCTAAGTTCATATTTAATGAAGGCTTGAACGTCTTCTTTCAGAATACGTCCTTTACGGCCAGAGCCTTTCACTTGGGTTAAATCAGCGCCAAATTCGCGCGCTAAGCGGCGAACTGCAGGTGATGCATGTACAGCACCGGTTTTAGGTTGGCTACCAGCACTTGGATGATGCGGCACAGGCGGCTTACTTGCTGGCGCAGCGGTAACTGGTGCTGGTGTTGCTGCAGTAACTGCAGGAGCACTAGCTGCCGGAGCGGCTTGCAATGGAGCTGCAGGTGCGGTTGATTGCGTCTCAACCGTAGCAATAATGCTACCTTGAGATACTTTATCGCCAACATTAACCGTTAAACCAACCAGTTTTCCGGCAAATGGCGCTGGTACTTCCATGGTGGCTTTATCGGTTTCTAAGGTAATTAAACCTGTATCCACGTCAAGCATATCGCCAACAGCAACTAGCACTTCAATCACATCTACATCAGAGGCATCACCAATATCTGGTACTGCAACTTCTTTAACTTCAACAACCGATGTTGCAGGAGCAGAGCTTGCTGCAGGCGCTGATACTGCTTCAGCAACAGGCGCACTAGCACTAGTGCCTACTTCAAGCATCAGCACTAAAGAGCCTTGTGAAACCTTGTCGCCAACGTTCACTTTAAGTTCTTTCACCACACCTGCGGTTGGCGCAGGCACTTCCATGGTTGCTTTATCAGTTTCTAAGGTAATAAGCCCTGTGTCAGCTTCAATGGTTTCACCCACACTCACTAACACTTCGATAATATCAACATTATCAGCATCACCAATATCAGGCACATGCACTTCAATAACTTCAGTGCCACCCGCAACGGTTGCTGGCGCTTCTGCTACTGGAGCCGCGGTTTGAGCAGCAGCGGCTTGAACAGGCGCCGCTACCGGTGCAGCCACTTCAGCTGCAGGCGCTGGCGCATCGCCAGCCGCTTCTACAGAAAGTACCGCAATTAGCGAGCCTTCAGAAACGCTATCGCCCACAGCCACTTTCAGCTCAACTAATTTGCCAGCAAAGGGTGCTGGAATATCCATAGTCGCTTTATCCGTTTCAACTGTGATGATTGATGCTTCTTTTTCAAGCACTTCACCAATCTCAGCACAGATCTCAATAACCTGCACAGCATCAGTATCAAGGTTAGGAACCAAAACTTCTTTTAATTCAGCCATTTTGTTTCTCCCTATGCGAACTGTGGATTGATCTTATCAACGTCGATACCGTATTCAGTGATAGCTTTCGTTAGCACTTCTACTGGTAACTCTTTACGGTCAACAAGGGCTTTTAATGACGCGATGACAATGAACTTAGCGTCAACTTCAAAATGGTGACGTAAGTTTTCACGGCTATCACTGCGGCCAAAGCCGTCAGTACCTAGTACTTTATAATCAGTTGGAATGTAAGCACGTAATTGCTCACCATAAATCTTCATGTAATCCGTTGCTACAATAGCTGGCGCATCACTTGATAACACTTCAGAAATATAAGGCACTTTAGGCGTTTCAGTTGGGTGCAGCATGTTGTAACGCTCTGCAGCCTGACCATCACGGGTTAGCTCATTGAAGCTAGTCACGCTGTAAACGTCAGCAGTAATACCGAAGTCTTTCGATAATGCCACAGCCGCTTTGCGTACTTGCTCTAAAATCGTGCCGCTACCCATTAACTGTACAGAGCCTTTACCTGAACCTTTAAGAGTTTCAAGCTTATAAATACCTTTAACGATACCTTCTTCGCTGCCTTCTGGCATCGCAAGCTGCTCATAGTTTTCGTTCATGGTAGTCAAGTAGTAGAACACGTCTTCTTGCTCGCCATACATGCGGCGAATACCGTCTTGTACAATCACTGCGATTTCATAACCATAAGTCGGGTCATAAGAAATACAGTTAGGAATCGTGTTAGCTAATACATGGCTATGACCATCTTGATGCTGCAAGCCTTCACCGTTTAGGGTTGTGCGACCTGAAGTACCACCGACCATAAAGCCGCGAGCACGCATATCACCTGCAGCCCATGCCATGTCACCAATACGTTGGAAACCAAACATTGAGTAGTAGATGTAGAACGGGATCATTGGGGTATCGTTAACTGAGTAACTGGTTGCCGCAGCAACCCAAGATGACATTGCACCTAACTCGTTAATCCCTTCTTGCAATACTTGACCGGTTTTATCTTCACGGTAGTAAGCAACTTGATCAGAATCTTGTGGCTCGTATTTTTGCCCTTCATGAGCGTAAATACCCACTTGACGGAATAAACCTTCCATACCAAAGGTACGCGCTTCATCAGGAATGATCGGTACGATTTGCTTGCCGATTTTCTTGTCTTTAAGCAATGCCGTTAAAATACGCACAAATGACATAGTGCTTGAGATTTCACGACCATTTGAGCCTTTAAGTACTGAATCAAAGATCTTTAATGGCGGCACTTCAATATCTTTAGAGAACTTTTCAAGACGCTTTGGCATAGCACCATGAAGGGCAGCACGGCGCTCTTTTAAGTATTTAACTTCTTCAGAATCAGCACCAGGATGATAGTAAGGAATATCTTCTAACTGATCATCGCTAATCGGGATATTAAAACGATCGCGGAAGTATTTAAGCGATTCAATGCCCATTTTCTTCACGTTATGGGCAATGTTTTTACCTTCGCCCGCATCGCCCATTCCGTAACCTTTAACTGTTTTAGCAAGGATTACTGTAGGACGGCCTTTAGTGTTTTTAGCATGTTGCAGCGCAGCATAAATCTTAACTGGATCATGGCCACCACGGTTTAAACGCCAAATGTCATCATCTGACATGTTAGCCACCATTTCAGCAGTTTCAGGGTATTTGCCAAAGAAATGCTCACGAGTGTACGCGCCACCTTTAGCTTTACAGTTCTGGTACTCACCATCTACGGTTTCTTCCATTAACTGTAATAACTTGCCGCTAGTATCACGTGCAAGTAATGGATCCCAGTAGCGCCCCCAAATCACTTTAACAGCTTCCCATCCTGCGCCGCGGAACTCGCCTTCAAGCTCTTGGATAATCTTACCGTTACCACGTACAGGGCCATCAAGACGCTGTAAGTTACAGTTAACAATAAAACATAAATTATCTAATTCTTCACGAGCTGCAAGCCCGATTGCACCTAATGTTTCAGGCTCATCACACTCACCATCACCTAAGAAACAGTAAACCGTTTGCTCAGAGCAATCTTTAATACCACGGTCAGTCAAATACTTAAGGAAACGTGCTTGATAAATCGCTTGAATAGGACCTAAGCCCATAGATACTGTCGGGAACTGCCAGTAATCAGGCATTAACTTGGGATGCGGGTATGAAGACAAACCTTTACCATCAACTTCTTGACGGAAATTATTCATTTGGTCTTCAGTGATGCGGCCTTCAAGGAAAGAACGAGAATAAATACCAGGTGCAATATGCCCTTGATAATAAACTAAATCGCCGCCGTCTTTTTCATTTGGAGCGCGGAAGAAGTGGTTAAAACACACATCATAAATAGTCGCACTAGAAGCAAAACTTGAAATGTGACCACCTAGCTCTAAATCTTTCTTAGAACCACGTAATACCATTGCAAGTGCATTCCAACGAACGATAGCACGAATGCGGCGTTCCATTTCCTGATTACCAGGCATATGTGGCTCTTGGCCAGATGGAATCGTATTCAAATAAGCAGTGGTCGCTTTATATGGTAAATGTGTACCATTGCGGCGCGCTTTATCGATTAATTGTTCAAGTAGATAATGTGCACGTTCAGGGCCTTCTTGCTCTAATACGGCTTGCAGTGAATCTACCCATTCTTGAGTTTCTAATGGATCTAAGTCTTGTAGAATACCTTCAGACATGTCGCTGTCCTTTCTCTAGATACAGATAATTAATGTGTTTCGGTAAATTTATAATGCGTTTGATTATAAATCGGTATCAAACACCACTTTTTAAGCGGCGCAAGCTACGCTGTAACCGACTGTCTTCTTCCCTCACTGACAACATGACTTCCTCGATATAACTTAAATGTTCGTTCGAGGCTTCACGTGCCGCTTCAGGATCACGACGAATAATGGCAGCAAGCAGTGCTCGCCTATGTTCATTCGCCATGGTAGATGCTTCTTCGCGACGGCTTAAAAGCTCTAAATTTTGTGCCACGTTTTTGTGCAGCACAGGGGTTAAACTGAGTACAAGGTGTAACATCGCCACATTGTGTGACGCTTCGGCTACCGCACGGTAAAAACGCACAATGGCATCAGCCTGCGCTTCTACATCAACAGCCGCTTCAACTTCGTTAATTGAACGTTTAATGCTTTGCATATCGGCATCATTACCACGCAGCGCAGCAAAATAAGCCATCATGCCTTCAGTGGCATGACGAAACTCCAGTAAGTCGTACTGACTTTCTGAGTCGTTATGCATTAATTCAACGATAGGATCGGCAAGACTTTGCCAAAGTTGTTCTTTAACGTAGGTTCCGCCACCTTGGCGGCGCATTAGTAAGCCTTTGGCTTCTAACTTTTGAATCGCTTCACGTAATGAAGGGCGTGACACTTCAAATTGCAAAGCAAGCTCGCGCTCAGGCGGTAATTTTTGCCCAGGCTGTAAACTTCCTTCGAGGATCATGCGCTCTAATTGCTCCATGATCACATCTGAAATTTTAGGCTGAGTTATTTTGCTATAAGCCATTTGGGGCTCGGCTCCGTTGTCAATTGGTCTTACCAATTTATATGATATAGCGCACTTTATCAAATCAAACAATTGATGTCTAGTTAGACGAGCGTTGAATGGGTGTTAATTGAAGGTTTCAAACATCGCTACGCACTTTGAGCAAGAGCATAACGAAAAAAAACGTCTAAGAGGTTTGACCATCTCGGTGTTATCGCGCTAAAGCATTGATTGCCTTATTATCGCTATAACAAACTCATTTTAAGCTTAGATTGTAGCTATAAAAATCCGTTTTACACAGCACAATTTATAAAAACACTGTTTTAACTTATGATCATTATTTCGGCGGCTCAGGCCGCCCATCACCGCAATTAAAACTTATTAGCTAACCAAACCAAATATAGTCAGCACCGATAATACCGTAACCAGTAAAATAAAGTTTCTTTTGCTCAATGCAAGCAGTGCCAATGTGGGCTGTGCGCAAACAGGGGCATCGCTTTGCTCAGGCATCACTTCAGCGGCTAAAGCGGTATAGGTAACAATATTTTTGGCGCTATTATTAGGGTTAAAAACCTGCTTTCGCCACTGTGAAATACCTGCAGCAAAGTGACCACTTAATACAAACCCAAAGCTAAATACTCGGCTCGGTAACCAATCGAATAAAAATAATAATTGATCAATAAATGGCATATCCAATTGCTGCTGCTGATTGTATTGCTGATAAAAACGCACCGAACAATAAAGCACTGCGCCAACAGGGCCAAAACAAATCAAATATAATGCCACCGCGCCATAATAGCGATAATTAACCCAAGCCACGGTTTTACCAATCTGCTGACCTAAGTCTTTTTCATCAACCGCATCTAAACATTCACTGCAATCGAGCTTTTCTGCATGGTGATAACAGGCTTGAACATCGCCGCGACAAGCCGCCAGCATATATTTTTTAAATGCCGCCCGTAAGCTTTGGTGGCTAAAGCACACAATCGAAACCAGCATCCAGATCAATAAGGTGATCACATCGAAAAAAACACCATCTAGTAACAGCAGCACCAAAAACAGTGTCATTGCTGGCAGTAGCACCACAAAGGCAACCCAGCCAGCAGAATCTAATGCTTTATCTTTCCAAAATAATTGCTGGTATTTAGAAAGTAAATCATCAAATTGCCAATGTGCGGGTAACAGCTTTAAGCGCTCAACCATAATTGCAATTAACAATGAAAATAGTGCCATGGGACCTCTGCAAACAATCTAAAAAATATTGGGTTAAAGTAACACTAACATCATGACTTAGCCGTTAATGCAGTTAAATATCTTTGCCAATCAAAACTATCACCTGGATCGGTTTTGCGTCCAGGAGCAATATCACAATGTCCGACGATATTTGCTTGATTAAGCATAGGATATTGCGCAAACAACACCAAGGTTAATTGCACTAATTCGCGATATTGCGCATCGGTATAAGGGTCGCTATCTGTGCCTTCCATTTCAATGCCAATGGTAAAATCATTACAACCTTCTCGGCCATTAAAACACGAAACCCCAGCATGCCACGCTCGGTCATCACAGCTAACATACTGCACTAACTCACCATCACGGCGAATTAAAAAGTGTGCCGACACTTCAAGCCCGGCAATATCAGCAAAACTTGGATCTGCATCCACCGCTAAACAGCCCTGAAATAAACCATCAATGTGCGGCAAGCCATAACAACCTGCAGGCAAACTAATATTATGAATAACTAAGCCGCTAACCTCATTATTAGGGCGCGGGTTAAAATGCGGTGATGGGCATAGCCGTGCACCTTGATGCCAGCCTGATTTCAATTGTGTATCCATAATTAATAATAAAATCTCAAGTAATGAATTAACCATGCCAGCGTGGCTGCAGTTTGCATCTCAACGAACCATCAGTAAGTCACCATTATCAGTGCCCAAAAAGCAAGCAACAAATACCTGCGATAAAAGATAAAAAAGCACCAAGGTTCGTCGCTGTAAAACCTTAAAATAATATTGCCCTAGCAGCCAACACAGTAACAGTTTGACTGCTATATTTTAAATTAACAACTGTGATAAAGTAATAGGCATATTGTTTCTCATTTTTTAAACATTGAGTTGGCCCAAGCAACTCAATTTAGTTGTAATTTCAAGGACATTCACATGATTGAAAATGACATCCGTCATGCCGTTAAAGCTGCACTTGATGAAGACCTAGGCCATACGCCAGCCCAAACCCCGCAAGATATGCTTAATGCCGATATTACCGCGCAACTTATTCCAGCAGATAAACATGCTGAAGCGGTGTTAATCACCCGTGAAGAAGGCGTTTTTTGCGGAAAAGCATGGGCAGAACAAGTATTTAATCAGCTCGGCGGTGATGTAGCCTTGCATTGGCATGTGGATGATGGCGACTTATTGGTTCCCAACCAGGTGTTATGTGAATTATCAGGCCCAGCAAGAGCCATCTTAACCGGTGAACGCACCGCGATGAACTTCATCCAAACCCTATCTGGTGTTGCCAGTCTCACTAAGCTTTATGTTAACAAGTTAGCTGATACCCACACTAAACTGCTCGATACCCGCAAAACCATTCCCGGCCTGCGCACCGCGCAAAAATATGCCGTCGCTTGTGGTGGCGGTAAAAACCATCGTATTGGTTTGTTTGATGCCTTCTTAATTAAAGAAAACCACATTATGGCTTGCGGCAATATCGAACTTGCAATAAAAACAGCCCGACAAGTAGCCGCTGACAAACCAGTTGAAGTGGAAGTAGAATCAATCGCCGAGCTAACCCAAGCGTTAGAAGCAGGTTCTGACATCATCATGCTCGATAATTTTGATGTCACCATGATGGTAGAAGCAGTAGCACTTAATTCCAGCTATTTAGATCAAGGTAAAGGCGCAAAGCTGGAAGTATCCGGTAATGTCACCATCGACACCATTGCAGACTTTGCCAGAACCGGTGTTGACTACATCTCAGTTGGCGCACTCACTAAGCACGTTAAAGCCTTGGATTTATCCTTACGCTTTAAAAACTAATGTTAAGCTGAGCTTGATAAATCATTAGCCCAGTTAAATAGCAAGATAAGTCAGTAATCGCTAATAACAATCAAAACCAGCTATTTATAGCTGGTTTTTTTGCTCGCACTAAAAGCTTAGCTAAATAAGGCTGACTAAATAGATAGCGCAATGGCAGCCTTACAACAATTGTAGCCTTACTATAAGCCCTGTAGCTTGAATCAATAGCCACAAAGATTAAACTGGTGCCCACCTTTGACCTTTGACAACTATCTCCCCCTAAGGGCTTAAATAACCTCCCTTAAAAGCTCAAATAACCTTACCACCAGGGCTTAAATACCTACATAAATCAAGCGCTATAACCTTACATTTTCTATGGTGCCATTTTTTTGACAAATAACAACCAAAGTCAAATTGACTAAATAACCGACTAAAAGTGTCAATAATGTGCTGCAAAATCATTACAAACAGCAGCTTAAAACAACCTTTTTATCTTTTTAGTTAAAAAACTCGCCACAAGCTATTCCATTTTCAGCAACTTTATACTAACGTTTAGCTTGGATGAATGAAGTATCAGATTTAACTTTTAATAATCAGCTTTTCAACATGTTACAAATGTAACATTGAGTGAGCGAAAAATGATTTTTAAAAGAACAATGATAAATCAAACATTTTGTTAACAAACTGACCTTGCAGCACTTTGTTGACCCTAGTTACAGATTAGATAGCAATTTGTTAATGACTAGCCTATTCTGCTTTCGAGGTATTTAGTTGGACATATTGGTTTTACTGATCCGTTTTACAAGAACGGCTTGATTGTTCTTGATGAAATCATTCATTTAAAACCCTTTGTAGTTTTTAACAGTTATCACAGTCAATTGGGCCAAGCTAGTTAAACCGTAAGTTCTGCCCAGTAGACTGTAATGCAAAACAACACTAGTAAATTAATGCCGACAGGTTGTGGTGACTAGGACACCACTCATAACAATTAAGGGCCTTTAACTGTTATGAGATTCAAGGATGACAACAAACCCGACGCAACACTTAAGCATCATAAGAGAGAGATAAAAAATGAAAAGCATTAACCAAATCAAAAACACTAAGGGTTTTACTCTTATTGAATTAATGATCGTAGTTGCGATTATCGGTATTCTGGCAGCAATCGCATTGCCTGCTTACAAAGAATATGTAAACAAAAGTGAAGTGAATTCTTGTTTAGGCGAGGCTGCCGCATATACTAAAGCCGCCTCTGCTGCAGTAATTGCAGAATTAGATGCTGCTGATGTTCCTGCCTATGTCGCTGTTGCTTGCGCAAGTGGCGGCCCGACAGCTAAACCAGCTGCAATCGGTGACTTAACCGGTACAGTATCTTTTACTGCTGCAGATACGTCAACGAGCACCATTACCTGCACTTGGGATACTGCAACTTGTAAAGCAGGTACCTAATTTACCCACCTTTGTCACAAAAAGGCCGCTCATATGCGGCCTTTTCTATACAATAATCTAAAGATGAAACATACAACATAGCATGCGTAATTTCACCTTTGAGTAAAATATTACTACAGCTTAACTCAATTCAGATATAAGCTAATAAAGCAATTAAAAATGATTCAGTAAAAGCCCGCCTTTAAAATTACTCTTATAATAGTTTCCGCTATTACTTCCTCCCAGTCGTAACGTAGTGTGACCACTCAAGCAATTTGCAGCTATAGCACAACGAATCAAGTCGTGTTGAAGCAATATATAGTTGGATACCAACTCGTAGGTCCTTTTATTCGTCAAGTGAGCAGGTAAATCGGATACATTTATAATGTTTTGGAAATGTTTAATACATAACCTTAGTTAATAACTAACCAACCCATTCACCCATATCCTTGGGAAAAGTGCTGATAGCAGCTCTTCATTTTTGTATGTCAAAAATAGTAAGTAACTTATAGCTGCAACGAAAAGGAATAATAAAGTCTTAACAGGTAACTCAAGCTGATAATGACGACCAGAATCAAACGTTGTAAGTATTGCAACTAAAAAGACTAAAGTAATCTGTGAAAATGGCATTACAGCGACACCGCTAAATAACGAATATATAAGGCCTGATGATACGGCAAATACTATAGGGGTAATCTCTGGAATAGTCTGTTGCTGTATAGAATCTAACCTGCTGTATAACCGATTAGCACACCAAGTAGTAAATGCTACACATGATATACCACCGTACTCATACAATATTTGCATAATAAGATTATGAGGATGTGCATGCGGTAGTGGTTTTGCTTCAGCCCATGTAAAGCTCATTGGACCAAACCCAAGCCATAGATTTTCAGGAATACGAGTTAGAATATAAAGCCATAAATCTACTCGCCCTGAACTAGTCGTTCTTATTTGAAAGTTTGCGCTCTCCATTAACCAATGAGGGATTGCAATGATAAACACCAACCATAAAACTACTCCAGCCATTATTGTTTTAAGTACAATTGAAATAAATTGCTGACGAGTATGTTGAGATAAAAAAAATGCGATCAAACTAGATGCAAGGATTAGGGATAGCATGCCACCGCGCGCTTGCGTCTGTAGCAATACTAGCCAATGTAACGATAAAACAATGAATGAAAAATGCTTATACTTAGCTAAATTTTGACAAAAATACGGTAAAAAAAGCAGTGGTATAACCATCACTTGTAATTGGTTAAAAAAACGAACATTAACATAGCCAGAAATTAGGCCATGAATGTCAAAACTTTGCGCATCAGCATACGAAAACAGTAAAAATAAAATGTATTTAATAAATGTAAATATAGAGAATAGTAAAGCACAAAGGTAAAGACCTAAAAAAAAGCTTTCTCTGTTAAGGGCTTTAATGCAGGTAGCAAGAACTAAAAATGCACACAACAATAATCCCATATTGGCAATTTCAACCATCCCCCAAAATGGATGCTTACTGTACAAAGCAGATAAAATAGCTAATGAAAAAAATATACCCAAAAAAGATGCTGTTACTTTAGATACTCTGATGAATTCGACTTCTTTAACGAAACACAAACCAAGAGAGGACAAACATATAAAAAACACTACCAGCATGCGTTTTATATCGTATTGACTATCGACACCAACAAAAGGTGTAAAATCATTCGCAAATACAGTTCCAAGAAGTAATACACATACAAAGCTAATGAATACCAATTTAGAATAAGTTTTTAATTGAATGTACATCAGCTAACCACCCCTTGAACATTCAAACTTTGGAAGTTCAATTCATTATCCATTGTTGACTCACATGTTTTGCCAAAATTAATATCCTGCCCAGCATTACTTGAGCAACATTATCCATTGTAAAAATTTCAATTCATAAACACCCATAAGTAAATACAAATTGAATTATCTATAAAATACAGACACTTCACAACAGGTAGCCCCAATCGACCGGTAACGCAGTTTAAACAGGTTGTTAACGCAAGTCATTCACAAATGAAATATTCACTTAAAATAGGAATAAAAATATTATTCTTACAGATATCTATTTATTGTTGAAATTGATATATTTTTAATCTTCTAATTTATGACAAATTCTGAAAAAGACGTTATCATTTAATACTTAGTTTCAACTGGAGCCTCCATGCCATCTAACGGCTTACATCTTGGTTTATCAACCTTGTTTATCCGTAAAGGGATATTATCTGATGAGCAGGTATCTTCTGCTATTACTCAATCCCGTAAATCTAAACATTCATTGGTAACAACCTTAGTTGATTCAAAAGTCATATCCGCCAGAGCAATTGCTGAATTGTGTTATGAAGAGTATGGCTCGCCACTATTAGATTTAGCTGAGTTTGATTTAGCCAATATCCCCGAAGACATAATCAATAAAAAACTCATCGCCAATCACTGCTGCCTGCCATTATTTAAGCGCAGTAATCGCATATATATCGCCACTTCTGATCCAACTAACATTGCCGCCCTAGAAGACTTTCAATTCAGCCTAGGCTTACATGCCGAAGCCATTATCGTTGAAGACGATAAATTAACAATCGCAGTTGAAAAGATTCTAGAAGATGATATATCTGGCTTAAGCTTAGACGGCATGGATGAGCAAGCACTAGCTGGCATTGAAATAACTGATACCGATAAACAGCATCAAGAAAAAGAAGCTGAAAGCAGCGACGATGCGCCTATTGTCATTTATATTAATAAAATCCTTACTGACGCTATTCGTAAAGGCGCCTCTGATTTACATTTTGAGCCCTATGAAAAGCGCTATCGCATTCGTTTTCGCATCGACGGTATTTTGCACGAAGTATCTGAACCACCGGTTAATCTTTCTAACAGGCTATCCGCTCGCTTAAAGGTGATGTCAAAGCTTGATATTGCCGAGCGCCGCGTGCCCCAAGATGGCCGCATAAAAATGAAACTGTCACGCACCAAATCAATCGATTTTCGTGTCAGCACCTTGCCCACTATTTGGGGCGAAAAAATTGTAATGCGTATTTTGGACTCATCTTCAGCGCAATTAGGCATTGAAAAGCTCGGTTATGACGATGACCAACGTGAGCTTTATGAGCAAATGCTCGCCAAACCTCAGGGAATGATATTAGTAACAGGCCCAACGGGTTCTGGTAAAACCGTATCCCTATATACTGGCCTTAATATCCTCAATACTGAAGAACGTAATATCTCCACCGCTGAAGATCCGGTAGAGATTAACTTAGAAGGCGTTAATCAGGTTCACATTAATCTAAAAGCCGGCTTAACCTTCGCATCTGCATTACGCTCATTTTTACGTCAAGACCCTGATGTGGTCATGGTGGGTGAAATCCGTGATTTAGAAACCGCCGAAATTGCCATTAAAGCCGCCCAAACCGGTCACTTAGTATTATCGACTCTGCATACTAACTCTGCCGCTGAAACCTTGACTCGTCTGATTAACATGGGCGTGCCCGGTTACAACATTGCCAGTTCGGTGAACCTAATTATTGCTCAGCGCCTTGCCAGACGCCTATGCCCAGAGTGCAAAGCACCTGAAGATGTGCCCGAGGCAGAATTAAAACGCCTAGGCTTTACTGACGAAAATATAAGTTCTAACTTTACGGTTTATAAACCTGTCGGCTGTGAGCATTGCTCTGGCGGTTATAAAGGCCGTGTGGGTATATATGAAGTGATGAAAATGACCGATGAGATTGCCAGAACTATTATGGAAGGCGGTAACTCACTGCAAATAGCCAAACAGGCCAAGGCCAATGGTATGCGTGATTTAAGACTCTCTGGCTTACTTAAAGTCACCCAAGGCATTACTAGCATTGCCGAAGTGAATCGTGTTACCAGTTTTAACTAAAGCAACCAAGCAGTTTTATAACAAATTGCTTAACAACAGAATTGTCAAATAAAAACAAAAAGGATTTGCTTGATGGCAACTGCAACCCTAAGAAGAAAGCAAAAGAGCAAAAAAGATATCAAGCACCAACCTAAGGTGTTCACTTTTGAATGGAAAGGTGTCAATCGTGATGGTCAACGTACTTCAGGTGAATTACGTGGCAGTAGTATTGCTGAAATTCGCAGTGTTTTAAAAGCCCAAGGCGTCACGCCTAAGGGAGTGAGAAAAAAGTCAGTCTCTTTGTTTAAATCTGAGAAAAAAATTACTGCAATGGACATTGCAATGATTACTCGACAGGTTGCAACAATGCTAGCAGCGGGGGTGCCATTGGTGACTACCTTTGAGCTACTCGGTCGAGGTCATGAAAAAGCTAAAGTACGTGAGTTACTCGGCACCATTGTCACTGATGTCCAATCAGGTATCCCACTATCTGATGCCTTAAGACCTCACAGACAGTATTTTGATGACCTTTATGTGGATTTAGTCGCGGCAGGTGAACACTCAGGGTCGCTAGATGCCGTATTTGACAGAATTGCCACCTATCGAGAAAAAGCTGAACAATTAAAATCAAAAATCAAAAAAGCCATGTTTTATCCTGCTGCTGTAGTTATTGTCGCTATAGCCGTGACCGTTTTATTATTGTTATTTGTAGTCCCTCAATTTGAAAGTATATTCCAGGGATTTGGTGCAGAACTTCCTGCATTTACTCAATTCATAGTCGGCATTTCGCGCTGGTTACAAAGTTCTTGGTATTTCTTTGCCATTGGAATAATTGCTAGTATTTTTTTGTTCAGACGTGCTCACCGAAATTCTCAAGCTTTTCGCGACCGAGTTGATGAGGCATTATTAAAAATCCCAGCAATAGGTAATATTCTACATAAAGCGGCCATGGCAAGATTTGCTAGAACACTCGCCACTACCTTCTCGGCCGGTGTTCCATTGATTGATGGCTTAGAATCTGCAGCTGGCGCTTCTGGTAATGCTGTATACAAAAAAGCATTACTAAAAGTTCGCCAAGAAGTGATGGCAGGAATGCAGATGAACGTGGCAATGCGTACCACAGGTTTATTCCCTGACATGCTCATTCAAATGGTGATGATCGGTGAAGAATCTGGTGGGTTGGACGATATGCTCAATAAAGTCGCCAATATTTATGAAATGCAAGTTGATGATGCTGTTGATGGTTTATCAAGTTTAATTGAACCCATTATGATGGTGGTTATTGGTACACTTGTCGGCGGACTAATTGTTGGTATGTATCTGCCTATCTTCCAAATGGGTAATATTGTTGGCTAGCACTCCAAGTCACATTAAGTTAAATTAAAATAAGAATAAAATGACCGAATTTTTCGAAATATTTACCACTAGCATGAGCCAATATCCTTGGCTATTTATGCTGATTAGCTTTATTTTTGCGGCCACCATTGGCAGCTTTTTAAATGTTGTCATTCATCGTTTTCCAGTAATGATGAAGCGAGAATGGCAAACTGAGTGTAATTATTATTTATCTGAATATCACCCAGACATAGTCAAAGAAGTGGGTGAAACAAGATTAACTAAACCCATTGACCACTTCCCTAAAAAATACAATTTAGTGGTGCCAAATTCTGCCTGCCCCAAATGTAACGACAACATTAAGGCTTGGCATAATTTGCCGGTTTTAGGTTGGTTGCTACTTAAAGGCAAGTGCGCCAGTTGTAAAACGGCGATTAGTCCCCGCTATCCCATCGTTGAATTTATTACCGGAGCCCTCATTGCCACCTTAGCTTGGCATTTTGGCCCAACATGGCAGTTTTTATTCGCCTCCATATTAACCTTTGTGCTAGTTGCCCTTACTGGTATCGACTTAGATGAAATGCTGCTGCCAGATCAACTCACACTACCTATTTTGTGGTTAGGCTTAATCATTAACCTCAATGGCGTATTTACCAGCCCTACCGATGCCATTATTGGCGCTGCGGCAGGCTATTTAAGTTTGTGGTCAGTTTTTTGGTTATTTAAGCTGGCAACAGGCAAAGAAGGCATGGGATATGGTGACTTCAAATTATTAGCCGTATTTGGCGCTTGGCTTGGCTGGCAGTATTTACCCCTTATCATCTTACTATCATCATTAGTCGGTGCTATTGTGGGTATCACCCTAATCATTTTTAAAAAGTTAGCCAAAGACAAACCAATTCCATTTGGACCTTATATTGCCATTGCTGGCTGGGTAGCATTAATCTGGGGACAAGACATCATAAACTGGTATCTAAGCACTCTATAACCAGTTATTAACTCCTGTGTGTGAGAAATTTATGAGTAACTTCATTGTTGGCCTAACAGGTGGTATTGGCTCAGGTAAAACCACCGTGGCAAACTTATTTGCAGATTTAGACATCGAACTCGTTGATGCCGATATCATTGCCCGGCAAGTGGTCGCCAAAGGCTCAGCAGGCTTACAACAAATACAGCAGCATTTTGGCGCCAGTGTATTACTCGACACTGGCGAACTTAATCGCCCTGCGCTGCGTGAAAAGGTATTCAATCAGCCCGAACAGAGATTATGGCTCAATAATCTGTTACATCCCATGATACGCCAGCAAATGCTTCAGGCAGTAGCAGATGCTAAATCAATATATGTAATTATGGTTGTACCCTTGCTATTTGAGAATGGGTTAGATAGGTTAGTCAATACAACTTTAGTGGTGGATATTCCACCACACCAACAAATAGCAAGAACAGCTAAGCGTGATGGTGTTGATTCAACCCAAGTTGAACAAATAATTAATAGTCAGATAGATAGAGAGCAAAGATTACAAAAAGCTGACGCTATCATTGATAATACCCAGACACCTGAAGCACTTCGTCACACTGTTCAGTTATTACATCAGCAATATTTAGATAAAGCATCTCAAGATAATAATAATGAATGATGACCTGATTTATGAGCAACCATTAAACGAAAAAACTAGAAGCTACTTACGCCTTGAGTATTTAGCTGAACAGCTCGAGCTACACACAAAATCAGATCATCAGCATCATTGTTTTTATCCATTGTTTTCATTATCAGAACTTACAGATCGCTGTGACTATCGTTCTGACATCTTAAAAGATATCGACAAACAACTTATCTTGTTAGAAAAGTGGCATGTTTTACCTCATGTTAATAAAATTCAAATCCAACGTATTATTGATCAGCTGATTCAAGCAAAAGCACCGCTACAAACCAACGAAAGAATAGGTTGCCATTTAAAGCAAGACAGATTTATTGCCGCACTAAAACAACGATTTGGTATGCCAGGTGCTTGTTGTAATTTCGACTTACCGCAACTGCATTTCTGGTTATCAAAACCATGGGATGAAAGACAGCAAGATTTAAAAACATGGATAGCCCATTACCTGCCCATTTTAGAACCCATTAAAATACTACTCGATTTAACAAGAAGTACTGCAGAATTTAGAAGCGCTGAAGCAGAACAAGGTTTCTTGCAAGGAAACAGTCCACACCCTCTGACACTTGTTCGAGTAAAAATCAAAAGCAAAGAAGGTTGTTACCCCACAATTAGTGGTCACAAAAGTCGCTATGCCATTCATTTTGTCAATTTTGACAACCAAAAACATACTGACAAAAAAGTAAAATTCAAACTGGCTACTTGCAACTAAATTCTTTAATATCACCAAGAATTTTACAGCGAGGAATCTTATGTCTATTTCAGTTAAATGCCCAATCTGCCAGACTCAAGTAGAGTGGAGTCAAGAATCTAAATTCAAACCATTTTGCAGTGAACGTTGCAAATTAATCGACCTCGGCGATTGGGCCAGCGAAAAACATGCTATTCCCGTTAAGCCAGAGTTTGACCATGAAATGTTAGATTCTGAAGGTTTTGACGAAGGCGACTTCTTTAAACACTAATCACCTCCTCCACTCAAGCGAGCATTCTAATGAAAAGAGTCAATGTTGCCGTCGGCATAATCATCAATGACCAACAACAAGTTTTATTAGCTAAGAGGCACGCACACCTGCACCAAGGTGATAAGTGGGAATTCCCAGGTGGTAAGGTCGAAGTAAATGAAACGGTCTCACAAGCATTAATTAGAGAGCTAAAAGAAGAAGTAAACCTAACAGTTAATACAACTGAGCCTTTTATGGTCATTTCACATGATTACCCAGATAAGCAAGTGCTTCTTCAGATCCACCTAGTGAAAGACTTTACAGGCACTGCCAGTGGTGTTGAAGGCCAAAAAATTGAATGGGTTAATAAAACCAATCTAACTAGTTTTGATTTCCCTGAAGCCAATATCCCCATCCTTAAGAGGTTACTCGCGTAACAGCAACAATTCCATCGCTATTAGAAAGTATATAAAGCACTATGTTAATGAGTGCTTTAATCAATTATTCTAAACAACAGTGAAACCACAATCCTTTAGCTGCTCTAGCTATGTAATTCACAGACACCACTAACAATTGTTTATAGCAAAAAAATCATAATAGATATCAGCCACTAACTCATGTTCACTATTATCCTAAAAGCGAACAACAATAGCCTTCTTAATCCAGATTAAGCGCTTGGCGCTATTTAGCTGCGGATAAGTATTTCGCGTTTCATGTTTGTATAAAGTGTTGCTTTATAACCACAGACATTACCCCCCTACTTTTACATGGGGATTCGTCCACACTCACCACTCACCACTCACCACTCACCACTCACCACTCACCACTCACCACTCACCACTCACCACTCACCACTCACCACTTACGATATTATCTAGCAGCTAATGACTCAAGTTATCAGCGTTAGGATTTATTCTTTTTGCCCCAATACGAAAAAAGCCCTGACTGTTAAGTCAGGGCTTTAACGACTCTCTTACGAGAGATATTAGGCGCTTGGCGATGACCTACTTTCACATGGGCATTC
>NZ_JBFRKH010000044.1:0-27197 GCF_041469265.1 Shewanella sp. 10N.286.51.B2 | reverse complement strand
ATGAGTCACTTAACTTTAGTCACTTAACATTAGACTAGGACAGCAATTAACGAGACTATTATTACTGTCTTAGCCTAGATAAATAACTCAAGTGGCTAGCGATGGCTGACTTTAAAGAACAGTAGAATGTCCAATAATTTATCCGATGGAAAAATCTAGTTGCAGGGTGGTTTCTGCTTCAACGGGTTTGCCATCAACAAATTTTGGCGCATAACGCCATTTCTCAAGTGCTTTTAATGCTTCTATTTCAAAGGATTTCCCACCCTTGGATTTTATCACTTTAGGATTGGTGACAAAGCCATTTTTATCAATCGTTAATGACAATTGAACTAAGCCTTCTTTTCGTTGAATCAGCTTTGATCTGGGATAATTAGGGTTAGATCTAAATAGTGGTGTTTGCTCTTGATTAGCTTCCCATGGCGTCATATTTCCAATGGCTACGCAATGCTCGGTAGCCTTGGTTGGCTCATCTTGCAAGCTGTAAATTTCAACTAATTTAGCGTGAGCACTTAACTCGAAGGGATGGTCATAATCGAGCACGCTGTACTCTTTAATGGCTTGTAAAAGTTTAGTTTCAGCTTCAGAGTATTGTTTTTCCCAAAGTAATACTGAGCCGAGCAGATAGGTAGCATCGACTCTATCTGCAGAATTAGCCGGTAAATGCTGCACGTATATCGTTTCAGCATCAATTAGAAATTGCTTAACTCTAGAAGTATAAAACTCAGTATTCACCAAGCGTTTAAATGCCAGCATCAAGGTTTTAGCATGTAATAGTGGATTGCCAGAGTCTTCACTAATATTTATTGCTTCATTGAGTAAAGATCTTGCTTGTTTGTTATTTGTAGTGGCATCGGCCAGTAAGGTGAGTGGATCAATTAATTCTATATCGTCAATGGCGTCACCATTGGTACGATAAATATCTAAGGCCAATTGGTAAAAAGTCATTGCTTGTGATTTTTGCGCGTTTTTAGTTAACGCAGTAGCTAAATTTAAGGCTAAATTAGCGCTATTAATATTATCCTCGCCAAATTTGAGCTTACCTAAATCAAACGCTAACCGGGCATATTGTAGTTCTAACACCGCATCATTATTTTCTAATGCTAAATTATAATCTTTAAATGCAGTATTAAAATCGCTGTTAGCAGCCAAAGATGTCACAGGCAAAAGTAAGCTACTAACAAGTACAGCTATGGTTTTAAGAGATGATGATGATTTCATGTAAATCCTTTTAAATAATCAATATTTTGTGCTTGATATTTTCCTTTAAGCTGGCAGTTTTTTTTACCTGAGTCAAACTTGCAAGCTGTTAGCGGCAAAAACATTGAGCTCATGGGGCAATAATTGTTTAAGGCTGTGGCGGCAAATCTATTTATAGGTAACAGGTTTTTATCGGCAATTTATGTTGCTATTCCCGCTATCTCTACAATACTTAAAGCTTAAAGCATCATATTTTTGTTTTAAAAAGGCAAGGTTGGTTGTTCCAATGAACGATTCAAGGATGAAGTATGTCACCATTTGCAGGCTTGTTAAGAGAGCTCACCGCATCAAATGAATCATTATGCATTTGGCGTAAAGTGGTATTTGACCGGATATTTACCACGTTAGCCTTCCTTTGTATTCCCGTTTACTTTACTAGTGTTTATTTGTGTATTGTTCAAGGCTTATGGCCGATGGCGATCTTTAATACAGTGGTTTATGCCACCTTATTGCTGATTATTTATAAAAACAACTTAGCAAATAGACTGCGATTCATCATTGGTTGCTTACTTGCCTATATGATTGGAACAGGCTTCTTACTGGCGATAGGCCCAAGTGGTGCCGGTTTTTTCTGGTTATTTCTTTTTCCTCCATTAACAGGGGTGTTATTAGGTCCTAATGCCAGTTATTGGGCGCAAATACTCAATGCCATGTCGTTAGTTATTGTTGGTATTTGCGGTCATTATAATTGGTTGCCTTGGCCGAGTATTGAAGGCTACAACAGTATTATTTGGGCGGTTGTATGCATTAATTTTGTGGCAGCTAATGCCATTCTTACGCTTTCTATCAGTTATTTATTAGAAAAATTATTCAGTTCGTTACAGTCAACATTAACTTCAAGAAGAGCAACTGTGATTGGTTTAGCCAAATTGGCAGAATATCGCGACAATGAAACAGGCGCTCATTTATTACGTATGCAGCACTATGCCGCGTTATTGGCAAGCCAAAGAGGGTTAGACAAAGATGCGCCTAATGAGTTAACTGGCTCATTTGTAGAAGAAATAACTCTGTCAGCTGTATTACATGATATTGGTAAAGTGGGGATTGCCGATGCTATTTTATTAAAACCGGGTCGACTAACCCCTGAAGAGTTTGAAAATATTAAAGCTCACCCAGTGATTGGCGCAGAAGTGTTAGATTCTCTAATTGAATTTGCGCCTCAATGCAGTTTTATAAAAATGGGCCGTGATATTGCTGGTGGGCATCATGAAAAGTGGGATGGCAGTGGTTACCCTAAAGGGCTAAAAGGTCTCGAGATCCCATTGTCTGCAAGAATAGTCGCGCTAGTGGATGTGTACGATGCGCTGACTTCACCACGGTGTTACAAAAAGCCCTTTAGTCATTATGAAGCGGTAAGAGTGATAGTTGCAGGAAAGGGCAAACATTTTGATCCAAGGTTGGTTGAGAGCTTTATGAGCGTACATGAACAATTTCAGCAATTATCATTAAGCTCATTAGATGACGATCCCGCTTATACCAATGTTCCTTGTTTACAAGCAGTGGAGCCGTCGGCACAAAAAGTGAGTTAACGTCAGTACAAGTTAAAGCGATAAAAAAGCCAGTTAGGTTACCCTAACTGGCTTTTTTATAAGTTAATACTTGAGCCGTTATTTGGCTAAAAGTGCTTTACGTTCTTTAGAGGCTTGGGCTAAATCACGTAATAATTTTTCTGAGTCTTCCCAATGCAGGCAAGCATCAGTGATACTTTGACCGTATGTTAATGGCTGGCCTTCAACGACTTTCTGGTTGCCTTCAATCATAAAGCTTTCTGCCATAATCCCTGCAACCGCAGTGCTGCCAGCGCGCATTTGCGCCATGATGCTATCAGCAACTTTTAGCTGGTTTTTATGTTTTTTCTCACTATTACCATGGCTAAAATCAACCACCATACGTTGGGTTACGCCAACGGTTTCGAGCTGGGCGCGGACGATTTCAACATCTTCGGCTGAATAGTTCGGGGTTTTACCACCACGTAAAATGATATGGCCATACGGGTTACCGTGTGTACGATAAACTGCCATAGCACCATCTTTATCTGGTGAATAGAATATATGTGGTACTTGGGCGGCGCGAACAGCATCGACTGCAATATTAATGTTGCCGTCAGTACCGTTTTTAAAGCCAACAGGGCAAGATAAAGCCGACGCCATCTCACGGTGAATTTGGCTTTCAGTGGTGCGGGCACCAATAGCGCCCCAGGTAATTAAATCGGCAATATATTGACCATTGACCATATCTAAAAACTCAGTGGCAATAGGCAGTTTTAATTCAGTGATTTGCTGAAGTAAATGACGCGCCATACGTAAGCCTTTGTTTGGGCTAAAACTACCATCAAGATCAGGGTCTGAGATTAATCCTTTCCAGCCAACAATAGTACGCGGCTTTTCAAAATAAACCCGCATCACAATGCATAAGTCGTCTTTTAACTCATGGTGAAGTTTGGCTAACCGCTGGGCGTAATCTAAAGCGGCTTCGGTGTCATGTATTGAACAAGGACCAATGATGACCAATAAACGTTGATCTTCGCCAGCAATAATGGCTTCAACTTCATGACGTTGCTCAACTAAATAATCGGCAGCATCTTGCGTCAGTGGGTATTCAGATGCGAGTTGCGCAGGAGAAATAACCTTACATAAAAGGGATGTACGTAGTTCGTCTGTTTTAATAGTCATTCACTTTACCGAGCATGTTTGCGATGAATTAACATCATATTGCTCGAGATTATAACTAATTAGCAGGCGTTAGACACGGACAAATCATGCAGGTTTTTGAACTGATATCATTTTATTCACATAAGTTAGCCGAAAATGTTATGAATTTCACATTTTCGGCTTAACAGTTAAATAACCACAGCGACATTAAAATTAAAACATGTGACGCTTCAGCCCGGTAATATCGAGGATTTTAGCTGAAATCTCTTCTACAGAATGAGATGTGGTATTAACAAACGGGATCCGTTCTTTTTTATACATCATTTCTACTTCTTTCACTTCAATCCGGCATTGTCTTAGTGATGAATAGCGGCTGTTTTCCATGCGGCCTTGGCGAATTTCATGTAAACGTTGGGGATCAATGGTTAAGCCAAATAATTTGGACTTATTACGTTTTAACGCTTCAGGTAACTTGAGATTATCCATGTCATCTTCAACAAAAGGGTAGTTTGCTGCTTTAATGCCAAATTGCATAGAAAGATACAAACTCGATGGCGTTTTACCGCAACGAGAAACACCTAGCAAAATAATGTCAGCTTTATCCATATGTTTCATGGTTTGACCGTCATCATTATCTAAAGTGAAATTAATCGCATCAATACGATTATCATAAGATTCGTTAGTCGTGCTTTTACCGTGAGTTCGGTTGATCACCGGCGCAGCTTTTATACCCAGTTGTTGTTCTAATGGCGAAACAAAGGTGTTCAAAAAATCATAATCTAAACCTTCACTGGAGAAAATAATATCGCGAATGTCGGAATTTACGATGGAATGGAACACAACGGGTCTTAAGCTTGTTGTAATAAAACTATCATTGATTTGTTGTTTTACCTTTTCAGCTTTAGCAATGCTGTCAACAAATGGAATTGTAAGTGCTTCAAAATCAACTGGAAATTGGGATAGGACAGCATGGCCAAATACTTCTGCTGTGATCGCGGTCCCATCTGAGATATAGAATACTTTTGGTGTCATTTCAGCCTCTTGTAGTAATAAAATTACAAATAAAATTATACATTTACGGTTGTTGAGGGGGAGTGTAGAATGCCTCTGCCCTCGTGTGAAGGGGCCATTGAAATAAACTTGTGGAGAGATAACTGTGCAGCAATACATACTCTGGTATCAAGAATTAGGCATGGGTGATGTAAACAAGGTTGGCGGCAAGAACGCGTCACTTGGTGAAATGATCAGTAACCTGGCTAATGCCGGTGTTCAAGTACCTGGCGGATTTGCGACTACATCTCATGCATTTAATGAGTTTCTAGAGCAAAGTGGTGTTAACCAGAAAATTTTCGACATCTTGGCAACCCTTGATGTTGATGATGTAAACGAACTTGCAAAAGTTGGTGCGCAGATCAGACAATGGGTTATCGACACCCCATTTCAACCAGAACTAGAAGATGCGATTCGTGAAGCTTACGAGCAACTTTCTAGCGAGACTCAAGAAGCTTCATTTGCAGTGCGTTCATCAGCAACAGCTGAAGATATGCCAGATGCTTCGTTTGCGGGTCAACAAGAAACTTTCCTAAACGTTAAAGGCTTTGAAGCTGTACTGCTTGCGATTAAGCATGTTTACGCATCGCTATTTAACGACCGCGCAATTTCCTATCGTGTTCACCAAGGTTACGAGCATCAAGGTGTGGCATTATCTGCTGGCGTACAACGCATGGTACGTTCAGATAAAGCGTCTTCTGGTGTGATGTTTACCATGGACACTGAATCAGGTAACAACGACGTTGTCTTTATCACTTCATCATTTGGTTTAGGTGAAATGGTAGTACAAGGCGCTGTTAACCCTGATGAATTCTATGTTCACAAACCAATTTTAGCGCAAGGGCATAAAGCCGTTGTGCGCCGTAATATCGGTAGCAAGATGATTCAGATGGTTTACTCTGATGATGCTTCTCACGGCAAGCAAGTTAAAATCGAAGATGTTGCAGCAGCTGAGCGCGGCACTTTCTCTATTAATGATGAAGAAGTGATGGAGCTTGCAAAGCAAGCGGTGATCATTGAACAACATTATGGCCGTGCAATGGATATCGAATGGGCAAAAGATGGCAACGACGGTAAGTTATATATCGTTCAAGCTCGTCCTGAAACTGTTCGTAGCCGTGAAGACGTGCAATTAATTGAACGCTACCACTTAAAATCCAAAGGTGCTGTTGTTTCAGAAGGACGCGCGATTGGTCATAAAATCGGTACTGGTGTAGCTAAAGTGCTAGCCTCTATCGAAGACATGGATCAAATCGAGCCAGGTGATGTACTCGTTACTGACATGACTGATCCAGATTGGGAACCTATCATGAAGCGCGCTAGCGCAATTGTCACTAACCGTGGTGGCCGAACTTGTCACGCAGCAATTATTGCGCGTGAGCTTGGGGTTCCTGCAGTTGTTGGTTGTGGTGATGTTACTGACAGTATCAAAAATGGCCAAGTAGTGACTGTATCTTGTTCTGAAGGCGATACCGGTTTCATCTACGATGGTAAGCAAGAGTTTGAAGTTATTACTAACCGTGTTGATACCTTGCCTGAACTACCAATGAAAATCATGATGAACGTCGGTAACCCTGATCGTGCATTTGATTTCGCCCGTTTACCTAATGAAGGTGTGGGACTTGCGCGTCTTGAGTTTATTATCAATCGCATGATTGGTATTCACCCTAAAGCGCTGCTTGAATTTAATTCACAACCTGCTGAGCTGCAGCAAGAAATCAATGAAATGATTGCAGGTTACGAATCACCAGTTGAGTACTATATTGCTCGTCTCGTTGAAGGTATCGCAACCATCGGTAGTGCGTTCTATCCTAAGAAAGTTATCGTACGTATGTCAGACTTTAAGTCTAACGAATACGCTAACCTTGTTGGTGGTGACCGTTACGAGCCTGAAGAAGAAAACCCAATGTTGGGCTTCCGTGGTGCTAGTCGTTATATCTCTGAATCGTTCCGTGACTGTTTTGCTCTAGAATGTGAAGCAATTAAACGTGTGCGTAATGATATGGGCCTTAAGAACGTTGAGATTATGATCCCATTCGTTCGTACCGTTGATGAAGCCGCGCAAGTTATCGAATTATTAAAAGAGCAAGGTTTAGAGCGTGGTAAAGATGGTTTACGCGTCATCATGATGTGTGAGTTACCGTCTAATGCATTATTAGCTGACCAATTCCTTGAGCATTTCGATGGTTTCTCTATCGGTTCTAACGATTTAACTCAATTAACTTTGGGTCTAGATCGCGATTCTGGCATTATCAGTCACTTATTCGATGAACGAAATGATGCTGTTAAAGCATTGCTTTCATTAGCGATTAAAGCGGCTAAAGCCAAAGGTGCTTATGTTGGTATTTGTGGCCAAGGCCCATCTGATCATGCAGATTTTGCACAATGGCTAGTAGAGCAAGGTATTGATACTGTGTCACTTAACCCTGATACAGTCATCGACACTTGGTTATATTTAGCAGAAGAACATGCTTAATATGCTTGAAAAGTTAGTTTTTAGTTAACTAATTTATCAACATGAACAAAAGCCGCTTTTAGCGGCTTTTTTTTTGTTTATAATGGCTTTAAATTACTATAAACAGAAATTGACTATGTTACCGCTGCTATCACATCAACAGACGTTAGAACCAATTTACTTAAGCTTTCTTGATGCGCTTGAAGCATCTTCGTTTTCTGGCGAAATTGATAAACGTTATAGTGCGCGTTTAATTCAAGCGACCGACAATTCTGTTTACCAGTTTTTACCTCAAGCAGTGATTTACCCTTTATCCCAAGCGGATGTTGAGCTGGTGATGACATTAGCTGCTGACCCTCAATATAAACAAGTGACTTTTAGTGCCCGTGGCGGCGGTACTGGCACTAACGGACAATCACTGACCCATGGCTTAATACTTGATGTCTCAAGGCACATGAATCAAGTACTGGAAGTCAATGCAGAAGAAGGCTGGGTACGAGTACAAGCTGGTGTGGTAAAAGATGCACTTAATGATGCCCTTAGGCCACATGGGTTCTTTTTCAGTCCAGATTTATCAACCTCTAATCGTGCAACGGTTGGCGGCATGGTCAGCACTGATGCATCGGGTGCGGGTTCACTGGTTTACGGTAAAACATCTGATCATGTCCTTGGCCTTACCAGCGTATTGGTTGATGGTAGTGTGCTTTCAAGCACACCAATAGCGGCAGATGAGGCGTTAAATCAGTCAGAGTCCCAATCCGTAAACACCAATAGCTTTGCTGCCAATATTATTAGCACGATTGCCAAGCGTTGCCGCGACAAGCGTGAGCTTATTCTAAAACAGTTTCCGCCATTAAATCGTTTTTTAACCGGATACGATCTAAAACATGTATGGAATGATGATTTAAGCCAATTTGATTTATCACGCATACTTGCAGGCTCTGAAGGTACACTGGCGGTATTAACAGAGGCCAAATTAAATATCACCCCATTGCCACATACGCGGATGATGGTAAATATTAAATATGACTCGTTTGAATCAGCATTGCGTCATGCACCATCATTGGTTGAAGCCAATGCCACCGTGGTCGAAACCATAGACTCAAAAGTGCTGAATTTGGCCCGTGAAGATATTATTTGGCACTCAGTGTCTCACCTCATTGAATCAGTACCCAATAAAACCATTGAAGGCCTCAATATGGTTGAATTCGCTGGGGATGAGGCTGATATTAGGCAAGGCATTGCTGCCCTTGAAAAAACACTGGCGGCACAATTGGCTAGCGAACAAGCTGGGGTTGTGGGTTATCAAATTACTGAAGATAAGCCCAGTATTAATAAAATTTACGCCATGCGTAAAAAAGCCGTAGGCTTGCTAGGCGCAACTAAAGGCCGCAGAAAACCACTGCCATTTGCCGAAGATACTGCCGTACCGCCAGAAAATTTAGCTGACTTTATCATGGAGTTTAGGGACTTATTAGATGGCCATAAATTGCAATATGGCATGTTTGGTCACGTTGATGCAGGAGTGCTGCATGTGCGTCCCGCGCTTGATATGTGCGATGAAGCGGATGAAAAGCTGCTAAAAGTGTTATCCGATCAAGTTGCTGAACTCACGCTTAAATATGGCGGTTTGATGTGGGGCGAACATGGTAAAGGGGTGCGTGGTGAATATGGACCAGCCGTATTTGGTGATGAACTATATGGCGAACTTGAAGAGGTTAAAGGCTTATTTGACCCTGACAATCGATTAAATCCGGGCAAACTAGTCGCGCCTAAAGGCAGTGGCCCAATGATGTTTAATGTTGATAGCGTTAAGCGCGGCACCTTTGATAGACAAATTCCGATTCAAGTCCGTGATGCATTTCCTGATGTAATGAATTGTAATGGTAATGGCTTATGTTTTAACTACAGTAGCTATTCGTTCATGTGTCCGTCATTTAAAGTTACCGGCGATCGGATCCATTCACCTAAAGGCCGAAGTGGCTTGATGCGGGAATGGTTAAGGCTGCTGGAGGCAGAGGGCGTTGATGTAGAGGCACTGGCTCAATCTAAACCTTTAAGCTTTATGCAGCGAGCGCAAAACAGCTTTCACATTGGCCGAGATTATGATTATTCACATGAAGTCATGGACTCGTTAAAAGGCTGTTTAGCCTGTAAAGCCTGTTCAGGGCAGTGCCCTGTTAAAGTGGATGTGCCTAAATTTCGCGCGCAATTTTTCAATATCTATTACAAACGATATATGCGCCCAGCAAAAGACTATTTAGTTGCAGGTATTGAAGACATGCTGCCGCTTATGGCTGCTATGCCAAAAGTAACCAATTTTGCCTCGCAAAATAAATTAAGTCAGTGGGTTATCAAAAAATCTATTGGTTATATAGATTCACCTGCATTATCAGTTCCCACATTAAAACAGCGTCTGGATGGCCATCCAAGCCGTGGTTATGATTTAGAGGCGCTGCAAAGTATTCCAACATCAGAGCGTGGCAATTATGTACTGGTGGTGCAAGATCCATTTAACAGTTTTTATGATGCTGAGCTGGTTTATCGTTTTATACAATTAATAGAAAAAATAGGTTTAAAGCCGGTGTTATTGCCGTTTAAACCCAATGGTAAACCATCACACATTAAAGGCTTTTTAGATAAATTTGCCGCGACTGCCAAATCAAGTGCAGACTTTTTAAATCAAGTTTATCAACTTGATATGCCGATGGTTGGCTTAGACCCTGCATTAGTGCTTTGTTATCGAGATGAATATCAAGAGGTGCTAGGGGCGCAGCGAGGCAATTTTGAAGTACTGTTAGCTAATGAGTGGTTAACCGATGCGATTCAACTCATGCCAGCGTTAGACAAAACCAGCGCGTCATTTAGTTGGTTTAGTCATTGTACTGAATCCACCGCAAAACCGGCTACGGCCAACGAATGGAAAGCGGTATTTAATCATTTTGGCGCTGAGTTTGAAATGATCAACGTGGGTTGCTGCGGTATGGCGGGCACCTATGGCCATGAACTGGATAATATGGGCCGCTCATCTAAGCTGTTTGCTATGTCTTGGCAGCCAACCTTAGACAGCATCGCTGAGAAAAGCCAAATATTGGTATCGGGCTATTCTTGCCGTAGCCAAGTGAAACGCTTTGCGGGCTTTAAGCCAAAACACCCAGTAGAAGCCTTACTTCAGTTACTGATTGCTGCCGATGAGCACGTTGCTAATGACTAAACATAAAAATGATGAACCATTGAGTATTGCCAGTCAATTAGGTGCAGAAGTTGATTTATGTAGCACTGAGCCATTGTTTTATATTGACCATCATGGGGATTGGTTCTATTTAGCCAGTCCTTTACCGACAAAATTTGCTAAGCTTTTTGCCAGTGTGCTTCATTGTATTGATAATGAATATTTTCTTATCACCCCGGTTGAAAAGGTTAAAGTCAGCGTAGATAACCATGCAATTTTTATCGTTGACTATGAGCCGCTAGCAAATAATGGACTAACCTTAATAAGTAGCATTGGCACTGAGCATCAGATTGTTGATATTAAGGCTGTGAAACTATTAGAAAACACCATTGAAGTGCCCATTGAGCGAGGCACCATCGCTTGTTTGGGGCGGGCTTGCTATTACCGTTATATAAATCAGTTTGTAATAGATTGACTAAAAAAGCGGTCTTATACGTACAAAGAGGGTGAGGTGCTAATTGGCCTGTGTAGCAAGCTGTTGTATAACAAAGCAGCTCCGCAAGGGTTTACTGACCTTCACGTTAACAAGCTTAATAAGTATAAAGATAAATAATATCAGTACTTAAGCCTGTTGATGTTAGTCACATCCGTTAGTGATAGCACCAATGATTAGTAGCAATTACATTTTTAGGGCAACATTGATTAACTTGGTTAGTTCTTTTACGCACCAGCCACCAAGTATTTTATGTTGATGATTAACTTTTGCGCTTAACTAAGGATTGATGAGCCTGTAGGAGTGGTTATATGAAACGATACGAAAGCCTATATTATCAAATCTCGCATCTTAATCTTACGCTGCAAAACGAGCTAGATGAACGCTTAAAACGTTACCAACTTGACGTTAAGCTTTGGCCTGTGCTGTTTTCACTGTGGCAAGAAGAGGGCATTAGCCAAACTGAACTGTCTAAAGTGTGTGATGTGGCTAATTACACTATGACTAGGCTATTAGATCAACTGCAAGTACAGGGTTATATCACTCGCCATCAAGAGTCTGATAACCGCCGCGCCTTTCAGATTTTTTTAACTGATGCCGGTAAGGCCTTAGAGCAAGATCTTATTGGTGAAGCTGAGTGGGTTAATCAAAAATGCCTAAGTGGCTTATCCTATGAAGAGCAACAAACTTTCATGAGATTATTAAATAAAATCAATAAGCCAGATTAACATCATTGTTTGGGGCTTATTGATCGTTAGGCTAAAGCGCCAACCTATAGCTAAAGCTTCTAGCTCTTTCATATATCTACACATGTAAAAATAACCCGCTAGCCATTAATACAGCTTGCGGGTTATTTATTAGCCATTATTTTTAGCTTGTAACTTTGTCTGAGAGCTATAGCCTAGTAAGCACTAGGCCTCTAAATCCTCGTGTTTATGGACTAAATTAAAATCTGCTAACACCGCATACGCACAGGGAATAATAAACAGTACCAACAAGGTTGAGGTAAATATTCCAAACACAATTGATATTACAATGGGTTTTACAACCTGCGCTTGTAGCGAGGTTTCTAACAGTAATGGCAATAGTCCAGCAGCCGTGGTCAGTGAGGTGAGAAATACTGCTCTGAACCTGTCTCGAGACGCTTTAATTACCGCTTGCTGAATATCATCGCCAATATCTACGTGATGGCGGATATATTGCACCAACAAGATGGAGTCGTTAACCACAATACCCGCTAAAGATACAAAGCCAAGAATTGATGGCATTGATAGATTATGGCCTGTGAGTAAATGGCCCCAAAACACACCTATGAGTGCTAAAGGAATGGCTAACATCACCACAAAAGGTTCTAAATAGCTTCTAAATTGAAAACTTAAAATCGCAAATAATCCAAATAAACCGATAATAAAACCCTGTAAGAAAGAAGCGCCAGTCTTAGCGGTTTCTTTGGCTGCGCCTTCATAATCAACTTTTAGTCCCGGATACTTTTGGCGTAATTCATTAGCGTATTCATTTTGCACTTTGGCGACAATTTCGCTGCCATTGGCTTTGGCATTATCTATGTCAGCCATAATGGTTACAGTGCGCTGACTTTCAATGCGCTGAATACGTACATAAGATCGTTCAAAGTCTAATGTTGCTACTGCGCTTAATGGTATCTGATTACCGTTACTTAACATGATTGGGAAGTTAGCTAACGCTTGCAGATTACCTGCTTGCTGTTTATTCAACCTGACTTGTATTTCGATGTTTTCAGGGCCTGATTGCACATCATCTGCGGTTTGGCCAAAGTATGCCGCACGCAGTTGCGATGCTACCATCTCACCATCAACACCATAATTTTCAGCGCCATCTTTTAATTTTACCAGTACTTCTTCTTTGCCTGGGCGCATGTCATCTAAAATGCCATTAACCCCAGAAAACTGACTTAAGTAAGATTGCAAATCAACGGAGGCCAGTTTTAACGTGGCTAAATTATCATGCTGCAGTCTGACTTCAACATCACGGCCAGCAGGGCCCATACTCGGTTGTTTAAATACCAAGGATATGGGCTCTGCAATATCACCACTGGCGCTGCGCCATGCTGAAATGAAGTTATCAATCAGGGTTTCGCGGGTTTCAGCTGATAACAAATCTAATCTTACCGTTGCCACATGTGGGCCTTGTTCGCCCGCATCCGCATTGACATTATATTGCTCGGTAACGTAGCGGATGAGATTCGACTGTTCGCCATTTAGTTGCGTTAATTTATCGCCAACGGTATTGGCTGCGGCAACCAAGTGACTAACGACAGTTTTGGTTTGCTCTAAAGTGGAACCTGGTGGCAAAATGATTCTTGCTTCAGCAATATCGCCATCGAGTTCAGGAAAGCCGACAAATTTTACCGCGCCACCTGCCACTAAGGCAAAAGACAGCATTAAACCGCCAAGTGTAAGCCCAAGGCTGGCATAGCGCCATTTCACCACAAAGGTAACGGCATTAACTAAGGTGTTGTTTTTGAAGTGTTCAAACTTTTCTAAAAAGACCCGTTTAAACTTTAACGGTGGTTTCTGCTGTTTATTAGATTTTAGCGAGTGACTTAAGTGATTCGGTAAAATCAAGAATGCTTCAATTAAGCTCACACTTAAGACCATGATTAATACCAGTGGCACCACCGACAATACCGCGCCCATTTGCCCGTCTAACCACAATAAACTGCCAAAAATAAACACTGTGGTTAAAAATGATGAAAATACGCCTGGGGCGACTTTATTTACCCCTTGGATCACCGCCTCATTGGTGGGCAAGCCTTTTTCAACATGGGCAGCAACGGATTCGGCAATAACAATGGCATCATCCATCATAATACCAATGGCCATTAGTAAGCCGACTAGGCTCATAATGTTGATTGACACGCCAAACATGCTCATTAAGAACAGGCCGCCCATAAAGGCTACAGGTAAGCCCGCTGAAACCCAAAACGAATAGCGTAACGAGAAAAATAACCACATCGAAAAGAACACTAAGATGATCCCTTGCCAACCATTTCGCAGCAGCATTGATAATCGGTCTTGCAGTAGTGAAGATAAATCGTTGGTTAAGGTTAGGGTCACGCCATCGGGGGCTATAAGCCGTTCTTGTGCGATAAACTCAGTGACTCTGGACTTAATTCTTAAGGCATCATCGGCTTTGTTTTTTTGCACTTTAAGCATGGCCGCAGGTTGGCCGTTAAAGATGGTATGTTCTTCCTCAAGCTCAAATAAGTCGGTGATGGTAGCAATGTCGCCTAAGGTAACCACGCCGCCTTCAGTATTAGAGGAAACGATGATTTTACTGAGGTTATCAGGGGTGATTTGTCGTTCATCAAAACGGATCAACAGGTTTTTATCAGAAAGCTCGATACTGCCAGCGGGCATTTGGACATTTTGCCTGCCCACTTTATCAGCTATTTCGGCTACTGTTAGCCCTAAGCGACGAATATCCGCTTCGTTTAACTCGACTCGTATTTGATGATCTGAAAAGCCAGACACGCTCACTAAGCTCACGCCCGCCTCGATTTTTAACCGTCGCTTTAAATCCTCAGCATAGGATTTAAGGTGTGGCAAGCTGGCATCTGCAGCGATGGCAATATCTACAACCGGTTCAGCCCAATCAAGCTCTTTGACCGTTGGTGGGTCAATTTGCGCCGGAAAGTCTTTAATGGCGTTAATTTCGGTTTGAATATCAACCAAACTGCGGCCAATGTCGGCTTCGCCATTAAGTTTTACCGTCAATGATGCAATCCCTTCTTGGGCGTCACATTTCACTTCTTCGATATTACTTAAGCCATCAATGGCATCTTCCATACGCAGGCACAGGCTTTCTTCCACTTCTGCTGGAGATGCGCCGGGGTAAACCACACTGGCGATAATGTAAGGCGGACTAAATTCAGGAAAGGTTTCACGTTTAATGTTACCAATACTGCTTAAGCCCATGACAAAAAATGCCAACATCATTAAGTTAGCAATGGTGGGGTGACGAGTGAAAAAATTAATCACAGTGCCTGCTCCTCGTCATTCGCTAGATCACTTGTTACTGGGGTAGTGGTTTCGTTCGCTGTTGATAATTTAAGCCCCATGCCATTAATGGCAGGAATTAAGTCATTGGTAACCACACGGTCATTTTGGTGAATATCGCCTTTAATGGCGACGCCATTGTCGGTTCTAAATAGCACTTCAACCTGTTTAATAACCAGCTTGTTGTCTTGATCCATTAAATAAACTTGCTCACCATGTAAGGCTTTTTCTGGGATAACGTAATGCTCTGAGGGATAACCTTTAATATAGGAGGTGACAAACATGCCCTTGGTTAATGGCGGTTTAGCTAACAAATTCATTTGGTTGAAATCTTGATCAACTTCAAGATAAAAACCTATCGTCGCTTGATCTGGGTTTATGGTATCGGCAACGCGAGTCAATTTAGCTTGCCATTGGTGTAAGGTTTTACCCATATTGACCGTGATATGAGTGTCAAAATTAACTTTTTCAATTGAAGGTAATGCAGAGGTATCTCTTGGCAGTTCATTAATTGAATGAATTAAGGTTTCGGCATCAAATAATGACAATTCAGCCTTTATTTCAACTGCACCTAATTGATGGGCCTCGAACAACACAGCGCCATTGGTGACGGCTTGAGCTTGCTCAATGTTGACCTCGGCAATGCGTGCATCAAAAGGCAAAGTAAAGCGAGTATTATTGAGTTGACGTTGGGCATCTTCCAGTAAAGCTTGATTAACCTTAACTTGCGCCGCAGTGACTTTTTTATCATCAGGCAACAAGCTTAAGCTGCTGGTTAAGTCTTGCACTAAGTTACGCTGGGCCAGTAAAGCTTGTTTTTGGGTTTCAAGTTCTGATTTTGAGATCAAGTTTTTCTTATTTAACGATTGTTTACGTTTATATTCTTGATCAACTAAGGTCAGTCGTTGGCGCTCAATTTCTATGCTTGATTGTAAGTTTATTTCTTGCTGATTTAGCTGTACTAACTGCGCTTGAGCTGAATTATAGTTAGCTTCAGCTTGAGCAAGTTTTAGTTGGTATTCAAGAGGGTCAATGGTTAACACTAAGGTGCCAGCCTTGATCAATCTGCCCGTTTCAAGCTCAGGGTGGCGATAAGTAATTTTGCCGCCCACTTCGGCAATGCCTTGCCAGATATGCTTTGGAGCCACACGACCATAGGCTTTGATCACAGGTTGTACGGGTTGTTTTGTCAGGCTAATAACATCGACCAGGCGTGATTTATCATGGTTGGGTTGCAACTCTGGTGACGAGCGTAATGATATCGCAGCGATAAAGATGATAATACCGGCGATGATGCCTGGAAAAACATAGCGTCTTTTTAACGGGGTCATGTTAAGCGTCCTGACTGAGTTGAGATTCATTGGCAATAAGCCCATGACGTAATATTTGTGCATTTTGCTTAGCTAAATGCTGTAAAAATTCTGCTGAGGTTTTAATATTCAAAGCTTGTTTAAATATGTCAGGCATTAAGAATGGAAATACCATTAAACTAATAAAACTCATTTTGGCACACATTGGATCAATACCTTGCTGTAGACGGTTTTGCTGATGCATCTTTTCAAAAATGGTTAACCTATTTTTCGGGAGTAAACTCAATAAATTGGCTTGCAGCTCTTGGTTTTTCTTGGTGGTTTTAAGGCTGGCGGTGCGAAATATGAGTTTCGGAAAATCTGGGTTTTGACTCATAATTTTATAAAAGGCCAGTAATATTTTTTCTGGTGAATCTTGAGTCGATTTTTCCTTGGAATTATTTAATTGGGCATGAACTGGCTCAATGGTTTCCTTGAGCATTTCGGCAAAAAGCCCCAATTTAGATTGAAAATAATAGCGGATTAAACTTGCATCCACTTTTGCTTTAGCAGCAATGGCTCGAATAGAGACTTTATCGTAATCATTATCGACAAATAAAGTTTTTGCTGCATTGATAAGTGCGCAGCGATTATCTGCTTTGACAGCTGGCCTACCGACTGGCTTTTTAACTGGCATTATTTTTTTAGGCATAAATTCAACACAGCTTTGAAGATACTTAGCGTATCCATTAATTCATTAAGTGTAGAATATGGTAAAGCAATGCAGCGGATTGTTTTAGTGAATTAATTCTTCAATATTCATCATCTGATGAATTATTTAACTAGATCACAAATACAAGCGCTAGTGAAGGCTGGGATTAGCGGAATAGCTATTTACTGCCATGAAGTCAATGATTAAAGCTACAAGTCGAAGCATAATTTTACCTATAAAACCACTTGGCAAACTTAGTGGTTTTATTTTGCAAAGAAGCAAAGAAGCAAAGAACAGTGAGCTATTAAGAGGAAAGATAAAAACTGCCATTAAAAAAGGCTAGCAATGCTAGCCTTTCATCTAAATGGTCAATTGAGTTATAGATCAGATCGCAGTGGTGAGAATTTCGCGGCTTACTGCTAAGTCAATATCGCCATGTTCGCCAAGTTTAGTCATGCCATGGCTTTCAAGTGCAGCAACTAATACGTCAACTTGCTCTGCACCAAGATCAATATCACTTAGGCGTGTAGGGACTTGCATTAACTTAAAGAAGTTTTCGGTAGCCTCAATAGCTTGATCAATTTTTTGCTCATCGCTACCTGTTGTGATGCCAAATACACGTTCAGCATACTGAACTAATTTTGCATGTTTTTGCTCACGACGCACTTTCATTACCGCAGGAAGCACGATTGATAAGGTGCGCGCATGATCAATACCATGGCTTGCTGTTAGTTCATGGCCAATCATATGTGTAGACCAATCTTGTGGTACACCGGCGCCAATCAAGCCGTTAAGCGCCATAGTGGCAGACCACATGATATTAGACCTAATCTCTAAATCGTCTTTTGTTTCAGCAGCAAGGGCTTTAGGGCCTTCTTCAATTAAGGTTTGTAGTAAACCTTCACTGAAACGGTCCTGTACTTTAGCGTTTACATCAAAGGTTAAATACTGTTCCATGATGTGGATATAAGCATCAACAACACCATTACCAATTTGACGGTCTGATAAAGATAAAGTGACTGAAGGATCAAGCACTGCAAATAACGGACGTACTAATGGGCTACCAAAAGGCAATTTATTACCATTACGAGTAATAACAGAGCCGCCATTTGATTCAGAACCCGTAGCAGGTAAGGTTAATACGGCACCAATAGGTAATGCTTGTTCAATTTTGGCGCCTTTTGCGACGATATCCCAAGGGTCATCACCTTCAAATTTCGCAGCAGCAGCAATAAATTTAACCCCATCGACCACTGAGCCGCCACCGACTGCTAGCAAGTAATCGATGTTTTCAGCTTCAATGATGGTTTGTGCCTTCATTAACGTATCGTATTGTGGATTAGGCTCAATACCTGAAAACTCAAACCATGTGTGATCTTTGAGCGCATCAGACACTTGCTGATAAACACCATTTGATTTAATGGAGCCGCCGCCATAAACAACTAATATTTTAGCTGATGTTGGAATTTCCTTTGAGATGGCGCTAATTTGGCCCTCACCGAAATGAATTTTAGTGGTATTTTGGAATGTAAAATTAAGCATGAGAATATCCTAAATAACGAATTTATGACTCAGTGATCTGAGCAACTAATTTTTGTGCTGTTAATGATGAGCTTGCAGGATTTTGGCCTGTAATAACTAGCCCATCTTGAACTGAAAACGCATGCCAGTCAGCTGCTTTTTGGTAATCTGCATCACGTTTTAGTAATTCATCTTCTAATAAAAAAGGAACTACATCAGTTAATTGCACAGCATCTTCTTCACTATTTGTAAAACCAGTTACCGCTTTACCTTTTACAAGGTACTGGTCATCTTGTTTTACGTTAAGTAACGCTGCCGTTGCATGACATACCGCAGCAACAGGTTTGTTTTGAGCAATAAATTGCGCGATTAATTTAATAGAGTCTGCATTATCTGTTAAGTCCCACAGTGGACCGTGACCGCCAGGATAAAATACCGCGTCGTAATCACTGGCATCAATATCAGCTAATACGTTGGTGTTAGCCAGTGCCATTTTAGCTTGGCTATCGTCATCAAAGCGCTGAGTGTCAGCGGTTTGAAAGCCTTCTAGTTCACTGCTTGGATCAATCGGTGGTTGTCCGCCTGCTGGCGATGCGAGGGTGATTTCAAAACCTGCATCTAAAAACACATAATATGGAGCTGCAAATTCTTCGACCCAAAAACCAGTTTTGTTACCCGTGTTGCCTAGTTCTGAATGAGAGGTAAGCACCATTAATACTTTTTTCTGTGTCATTTTAAAACCCTTTTATTTTAGTTATTACGGCAAGTACAAAGCTTGCATAAGTTCTGATGTAGAGTGATTCAAAAGAGAAAGTCATTATCTCTTTGTTGAAAGTGGCTACAGTATAGAAAGCCAATTAGCATCTGACAATGCAGATATAATTGACTTCATTGTTTAAATAATTGATACAATATTCCAGTAAATAAACTCTTGGATATTAAAATATGAATGTGTCATTTGAGCAGTTGAAAAGCATGGTGGTGTTTGCCCAAGTTGTTGAACAGGGCAGTTTAAGCGGCGCAGCAAAGCATATTGGTCTTTCAAGGGCGGTAGTGAGTTATCACATAAAAAAGCTTGAAGCGCATTTAGAGGTAAGACTGTTAAATCGATCTACTCGAAGTATTAGTTTGACCGAAGAAGGTGAAGCCTATTATCAATCTTGTAAAGTGATAGCCGATCAAGCTAACACGGCCAACAAGCAAATTGAGAATATGAAAAGTGAGCCTATGGGTTTGATTAGGATCACCTGTCCTGTCAACGCTGGCTTAGAAACCATAGTACCAGCCCTTAATGAATTTAAACGTTTGTACCCAAAAATTGAACTTGATGTGATGTTAACTGATGAAATCGTTAATATTATCAATCAAGGCATTGATCTAGCTATTCGTGGTGCGCCTTTGGTTGACTCAGGCTTACAGGCAACTAAATTATGTGTGCTCAAAACTTGCCTATGTGGCTCGGTTGAGTATTTTAATAAATACGGCAGGCCAGAAACCCCAGCTGATTTATCCAGCCATGACTGGGTGATGTATAAACCACAAAAAAAAGTGCTGCATCTTAATAAGGGTTCACGCTCATTTAGTATTGAAATGAAAGGCTCAATTACCACCAATAACGCCTCAGCGCGTACCGCATTCATTGAAGGCGGCCATGGGATAGGGCGAGTGCCAACCTATGATGCTTGGCCAAAAGTGAAACAGGGCAGTTTAGAAACCGTATTGGATGATTATCAATTTAGTGACATTACCATTTATGGGGTATTTCCACCCGGGGCGACAGACTCTAAAAAAGTGCGCTTATTGCTAGATTTCTTAAAAGCGTACTTTGATAAAAAAATACGTAATCTTGAGCAATCGATTTTGTGAGTTGAAGCCTATTAGGTAAATCTGCAGCGATGTTTAACGATATTAAAATTTTGATAAACATTTAAGTGTTGATCAGATTTTATTATTGTTTGTGATGTTGATTATCAACAGGTTTTATTTTTTAATGATTGTATTGTTCGTCTTCAAATAAATTAAATAGTGTATTTGTGAAATTTTTTATGACGGCATTAGGTCTAATTAAATGACCGTTGTGAAAGCACAGTTGCTAGCTTGAATATAAGTGACATTAACTATTAATTTATTGGAGTTGAACATGAAGACTAAATTAACATTAGCGATTGCTATGGGATTATTACTCAGCAGTTTTACAGCCCAGTCCGCCAGCATAACCTTTCATGACGATCTTGATGTCGATAGCGTTAATGGTGTTATTGTAGAGTTTCAGCGTGAGGTAGACTTAGGCCAAGGGCTACATTTGTTAGAAATTAGCTATAGTGATTTATTTCAAGATAATGCCGATGACTCAGGTTATTGGGTAAAATCAGAGCCGCTATATTTAAGACTCGATGTACAGGGCAGTGAAACATATCATTTAGACATACCAGAATTGTATTCTGCAGATGATGCCAAAGACTTTCTACAAAACCCGATTATTTCATTAACCACAGATGGTAATAATTATAAAGATATTACCTTATTAAGCCAATCTCAATTATTTACCCTGTTATTACATCAAAAGTAATGGTTAATATTTTGTCATTGCAATTTGCTGTTTCAATTTTCAAATTATTTAAAAACGCTATTGAATTTATTTTAACTAGCGTTTTTTGGGTTGTAAATTTAAAGGAGAATAATGATATAAAAATGAGAGAGCTCATATTTGATCTGTAAATATAAACAAGAAAATAACCTAATGACTGCTTACACTCGGTAAAATATAATCAGCCGTGTATAAATTTAGCGATGCTAGACATCATCTTAGTAACATCATCTTAGTAACATCATTTTAGCAACATCATCTTGCTTTTTAATCCGTTAAAGCCTGCTATACGCTATATTTTACTATTGTTTCTTGCGTTCCTTTCTGAGGATCCTTATCATCCGTATCCCAATTTGAAAAAGGCAACATCATGGCTATCAGAATCAAGCTTAGACCAAAGCGTGAGAAATCACTTGAACGTAAACACCCTTGGGTTTTTGCAAGTGGTATACACAATATTAAAGGAAAACCACAAGCTGGTGAAACTGTTGATGTTGTAGCCCATGATGGTCATTGGTTAGGTCGTGGTGCTTGGTCACCAGAGTCGCAAATTCAAGTGCGTATTTGGAGCTTTGATAAAGAAGAAGCTATCGATAGAGACTTTTTTGTTCGCCGCATTCAACGAGCCCAAGCAGGCCGTGAAGCATTAATTGCTGAGCAGGGTTTAACCGGTTACAGACTGGTTGCTGCTGAGTCAGATGGACTGCCTGGCATAACCATTGATAAATACGCTAATGTATTAGTGTGCCAGTTACTTAACACGGGCGCAGATTACTGGCGTGATACCTTAGTATCAGTCCTCGCTGAGCTTTATCCTGATTGCGCTATCTATGAGCGCTCAGATGTTGACTCTCGTAAAAAAGAGGGGTTAAAGCCGGTAACGGGTTTACTTCATGGTGAGCTGCCAGAAATGCCAGTGATCATTGAAGAAAACGGCATTAAAATCGCAGTTGATGTCACTAAAGGTCATAAGACCGGCTTTTATTTAGACCAACGTGATAACCGCAATATTGCTGCCAGATTTGTAAAAGACAAGTCAGTACTTAACTGTTTTTGTTACACCGGCACCTTTGGCTTATACGCCGCTAAAGGCGGCGCATCGAGCATTGAAAACGTTGATGTGTCGGCGTTAGCGTTAGATACCGCCCGTAAAAATATGCAAATCAATGGCTTTAATGATGACCATGTTAATTACCATGAAGCTGATGTATTTAAGCTATTACGCCAGTACCGTGACGAGGGTAAAACCTTTGATGTTATTGTATTAGACCCACCAAAATTTGCCGATAATAAAGCCCAACTAAACGGTGCTTGTCGCGGATACAAAGATATCAACATGATTGCGATGCAGTTATTAAATCCAGGCGGCATTTTACTGACATTCTCTTGTTCTGGGCTGATGCCTGCGGACTTATTCCAAAAGGTTGTGGCAGATGCAGCCTTAGATGCCAAGCGTGATGTACAGTTTATTGACCGCTTAAGCCAAGCCAGCGATCACCCAATCGGTAGCGGCTTCCCTGAAGGATTCTATTTAAAAGGCTTAGTTGCTAGAGTCTGCTAATTTTACACCATTTGCGCTGAAGCTTGCTTCAGAGCTGGGGATTTAAGGCTACTTTCTGGTAGCCTTTTTTTATGCCAAAAATAACTTGAAGTAGGCAGATATTAAGGTCAGACTTTTTGTCTTCACAGCAGCATCTTGAATCATAAGATATGATTCAACTAACCAATAAAAAAGTTAGACTTTTTATCTGCCCTCAGTGGTCTTTTCACTTAAAAATACGCTGGCTTTAGAATGCGTAAAACCCTATCACTTATATAACACTTGTTTATGCCTGGGTTCGCTCTGTGATGATCTGCTCAATTTTACTAGGCTATTACTGTGTTTATTGATAGCACAGTATAACTAGACTACTTTTAGGCTAGGTTTTGTCGTTCTGGACCTCGATATGTTCGAGATAAATTGATATTGAACTAGCTTGTTAGGCCATATAGGCGCATATTCAATAAACCCACGCCAAGTGATTGAAGGAGTGGCAAATTACTCGCTATGACAGAATGAGATAGAGATAACTCATTGGTGACAAGCCATACCAACCCAAGCAGCAAAGGTTAAACTCAATAACAAAATATTTCTATTCAAATTCATTTCTTATCATTGATTAATTGAATCGCTGAATGAGATGGGAAAGATTATTCCTGAAGCAACAGCAAATTTTTTGCCACAAAACCATCAATAATCATTTGATGCAAACGCAACAAACCAAGAGGTTGCCAATTGACTATGTATAATTTTTTTTGAAGTACTACAGCCGCACAATGGTAATTTTTCTTTGTGTTATCTTGTCAGGTTGCGCGATTTTTGTGGGTTTTAATTACGATAAGTTATACGGTAAAGCGCAGCCCCAACAGCGCATGGTAGAAACAAACTCAGTTCAAGCTCAAAGCTATATTAATGATGTTAAACCTATAATCGATAACCGATGTGTTGTCTGCCACGCTTGTTACGATGCGCCTTGTCAACTTAAGATGTCATCCGCTGAAGGTATAGACCGTGGAGCGAATAAAGATAAAGTGTACCAAGGTACGCGGTTACTTTCTGCAAATACTACTCGCATGTTTCTCGATGCCCAAACAACGGCGCAATGGCGTGATAAAGGCTTTACTCCAGTACTGAATGAACGCTCACAATCACCAGCAGCCAATATACAAGCCGGTGTTATTGCGCGAATGCTACTGTTAAAACAAAGCCATCCTTTACCAACTGAAGATATACTTGATGACTCGTGGGACTTCTCCCTTGATCATAATCAACAGTGCCCATCGATTGAAGAAATGGACAGCTATGAAGAGGACTTCCCTAAATGGGGGATGCCTTATGGCTTACCGCAAATATCAAACAATGAAAATAATATATTGTTGCAGTGGCTTTCGAAAGGCGCACCAATGACAGCTGTCGCTCCTCCTTCAAGCAATGAACTTACAGCGGTGCAGAAATGGGAAACATTCCTTAATAAAAAATCATTAAAACAACAACTGTCAAGTCGCTATATATTTGAACATTTGTTTGTTTCACATTTATATTTCGAGAACGAGGACATTGGCCCGCAAGGGGTACCGACCTTTTTTAAATTGGTTAGATCGAAAAGCGCCCCAGGGGAAGTCATCGATGTCATCGCAACACGTCGACCTTACGATGATCCAAAGACAGATTCTTTTTTCTATCGCTTAGAGCAAGTGCGCGAAACCATTGTCGATAAAACACATATGCCATATGCACTTAGCGATGAAAAGCTTGAGCGTATAAAGTCATTGTTTATTGAACCCAATTATACAGTTAGCGCTTTACCAAGCTATAAACCATCAGTTGCTGCAAATCCGCTTATCGCCTTCACAGAATTACCCGTAGAGGCGCACTATAAGTTTATGCTTGATAATGCGCAAAATACCATTATGGCGTATATAAAAGGCCCGGTATGTCGAGGACAGCTTGCACTTGATGTTATTAATGACAGATTTTGGGTGTTTTTTGTCGACCCTGATATGTCTAACCTCTCACAATTAAATGAATTTTATCGCTCACAGGCCGACAACCTGACCCTTCCTGCTGAGGAGGAAAGCAATACTTTGCGACCGGTTAGTAATTGGATTAAATATGCTAGACAACAGGGCCGCTTTCTTCGGGCTAAAAATGCATTCTTGGAAGAAGAATTCGAAAATAATGAGCACTTAACCACTCAGCTTATTTGGGACGGCAATGGTACGAATGCTAATGCTAGCCTAACGGTATTTCGCCATTTTGATAATGCATCAGTCGTGAAAGGCTTAATCGGTGAGCAACCTAAAACCGCTTGGGTTATCAGTTATTCGTTATTAGAGCGCATTCATTACCTGCTTGTGGCTGGTTATGATGTCTATGGTAATTTTGGCCATCAATTAATTACTCGCATGTACATGGATCTTCTTCGCATGGAAGGTGAGTCGAACTTTTTAACCTTGTTACCAACGAAAAACCGTCACCAAGAGCTTGCTGATTGGTATCAAGATGCAAGTCTGTATTTAACAGATCATCTTGAAGGCAATATCAATGAGTTCAGTAAACCCACAGAAGTTATTTATACGACAAACGACCCTAAGCATGAATTATTGCAAATGCTCAAACAGCGAGTCGCAAAGGTAACGCCAACTCGTTATGCACTTGAGTCAACCCAGCTTTCAGATGAGAGTAAGGCGCACCTTCAAAGGATTAATCATCTACAAGGGGAAAATGCATCTATATTCCCTGAACTTACTTATATTGTGATTGAAGCTGCAGATACCTCTGTTGAACCTCAGCTTTTCACCCTAATAAGAAACAGTGCCCATAAAAACATCTCTAGCTTATTTGATGAAGAATCCAACCGGCTATATAAACGCGATAATGTGACACTGGTTAACGGCCTACTTGGAAGTTACCCCAATGCTTTTTGGCGCGTAAAAGAAGCTGAGCTGCCCGCATTAGTCGCTCAAGTACTCAAGGTTAAAACCAATGGGGATTACAAAAGGTTATTAGATAACTATGGCGTTCGAAGAACTGACCCTTCTTTTTGGGCATTTAGTGACATATTGATGACGCAATACAAAAAAAATCATCCAATAGATGCAGGCATACTTGATTACAATCGAATTCAAAACAGATAATCATATTAGCGATGAAAGATAATTAGCTTCAATATTACTAGTATTCTTGTATATGATTTTAAAATAATTTAACTGTTGTTTCCGAGAAATTTGTTATCAATTTAACTCATCATTTTGTTTGAGTGGCCAAGGGGGAATGGTCACTCATTTAGAACCGAGCCAAGCTTTATTAGTCCGCGTTGATTTGTTTGTGTACGCCCAGCATGGGCATGAACTAATGAGGTGAAAGTCCTCTGTAGGAAGATCACCGTTACTCTTTCTAAAAGAGAATAACATACTGTTATTAAACGTTAACTACTAGCGAATGGCAAGGGCTTATCCGCGAGGATTGGTCTGAAGGAAGCCGCTAGCACTTTTTTCTCGGTAACTGGCGAGCTTATGAATAAGAACATCATATGAGGCGTAGGCTAGAGATGAGTTGGCAGGGTCTGCCCCGCGAAGCAAGGGTACAAGACGACGAAATCACGTGATCTAATGGCCACCGTAAATGATGCAGCAGTGCAAAGAAAGTTCATGCTCCTTCTCTACCAATAAAGAGTGGGGAGATCTGCTTAACTCGCGATCGGTAATTAACCAGTAAGGCTCTGGTTTATAAGTGCCTTGGCTTTTCAGCGCCATCGACTGAAAAGAGCGAATCAGATGGAAACCGATAGCGCATGACGGGGTAACTCGGCGTGTGATTAAGCAGAAGTCAGCAGACGGCATACGACTGCATGGATGCAGGAGGTAGAGCAACGCAGGAGCAGTTGCCGAGTAGCCCAACGCCCATCGTAATGGATGGTACATGGTGAAGGCCTGAACATTTAGAAGAAGGAGGAGTCTTGTCAAACTTGTCGATACCCACTACGTCGCCAGACGATTACTATCAGCAGCGTATTGATCTGCAACCGGCCTTCAACAGCGATTTATTCCAGCAACTACTCGAACCTGAGAATTTACATCGAGCTTGGCGGCAAGTTAAAGCCAATAAAGGCGCGGCTGGTATCGATGGTATGACTATCGAAGCCTTCCCGATTTGGATGCAACAAGGCGGTTGGCAACAGTGTAAAACTCAACTTGAGCAAGGTAAATATCTACCCTCAGCGGTCAGGCGTGTAGAGATCGATAAACCCGATGGCGGTAAACGCAAATTGGGGATCCCGAACGTCATTGACCGTGTCATACAGCAAGCGATAGCCCAAATACTCACTCCACTGTTTGACCCATTTTTCTCGGATAATAGCTTTGGCTTTAGGCCGAATAGAAATGCCAAACAAGCGGAACTGCAAGTTAAGGGTATCATCAAACAGAAACGTA